>VBHV01000317.1 GCA_005881995.1 Chloroflexota bacterium
TCCTATTTCATTCGATGCCTCGACATTTGAGCTATGGGGCGCGCTGCTGCATGGAGGGCGCTGCATCCTCTATCCAGAGCGCGTTCCCACACCGAAAAGCATGGGAGCGCTTATTCGCAAGCATGGTGTTTCGACGCTCTGGCTGACGGCTTCGCTGTTCAATACGATGATCGATGAAGCGCCAGAGGAGTTACGGGGAGTGAAGCAGTTACTAACGGGTGGAGAGGCGCTTTCGGTGACGCATATACGGCGCGCCCTGCGCCAGTTGCCTGGAACACAGCTTATCAATGGCTATGGGCCGACCGAAACCACGACCTTTGCCTGCTGCTACCCCATCCCCGCGGACTTGAGCGAGTTGCTGCACTCTATCCCTATCGGGCGTCCTATCGGCAACACCCGGGTGTATGTCCTTAATCGTCAAATGAAGCCGGTGCCTGTTGGTGTGCCAGGGGAACTCTATATTGGGGGCGCAGGGGTGGCGCGCGGATACCTGAATCGTCCCGAACTGACCGCTGAAAAGTTTATTCCCGATCCATTTAGCGATAGGCCGGATGCGCGTTTGTACAAAACTGGAGACCTGGTACGCTATCTCGCAGACGGAACCATTGAGTTTCTGGGCCGGCGCGACCAGCAGGTGAAGATTCGCGGCTTCCGCATTGAGCCAGGGGAGATTGAGACGGTGCTGGGACAGTACGGTGCCCTGCGCGAAGCTCTCGTGCTGGTTGATGAAAATGAACGCGCAGAGAAATCGCTGGTGGCCTATGTGGTTCCTGGCCAGGGGCAAAATGTGACGGCGGCGCAAATGCGCCAGCATTTGAAAGTGCATTTGCCAGAATATATGATTCCCGCTGATTTCATTGTGCTGGAGTCCTTACCGCTGACGCCCAATGGTAAGCTGGATCGGCAGGCGCTGCCCACACCGGAGAGCGCGAGGAGGACAGTAGGAGAAAACTATGTCGCTCCCAAATTGATGATCCATCACCAGTTGATTGCTATCTGGGAAGAGTTGCTGAACAGGCAGCCTATTGGTATCACAGACAATTTTTTCCACGTGGGAGGCCATTCTCTGCTGGCAGCCCGGCTGGTGGGTCGTATTGAGCAGATTTTTGGCAAGAAAATTGCGCTGTCTACACTTTTTGCCGGGCCAACCATCGAGCAACTGGCCCAGGCAATTCAGCAGCGGATAGATGCAGACGAGGGGAGTTCACGGGCTGCTATTATCGCTGTCCAGACCGGGAAAGCGGGGCAGCGGCCTTTCTTCTTCCTGCATGGCGATTATATGGGAGGCGCGTTCTACTGCTTTACACTGGCGCGCGGGTTGGGAACCGAGCAGCCATTTTATGCCCTGGAACCATATAAATTTAACGGGCTGCGCGTTCCACCGACCATTAAGGAAATCGCGGCTGCACACCTGGAGGCGATGCGCGCAATTCAGCCGGAAGGACCATACCTGTTGGGAGGTTTCTGCAATGGCGGGCTGATGGCCTACGAGATGGCGAGCCTACTGCGTGCAGCGGGACAAACGATTGACATGCTGCTCTTGATCGACCCGGCATCTCCCCCACATAGCACTCTACGCATGGCTTATACGCGTATTTGCAGTATGTTAGGCATAGGCGAAGATACGCAGATCGATTGGCAATTGCGACTGCGCCACATTTACAAATACCTGCGCTTCCCGCTGTATCGCAAGGGATTGCAGGATGCTGAAGGGGTGGAAACGGTGGTGGGCGCGATAAATCGCGCCCCTACAGAGGTAGCGAAGGGCCATCGAATGCCGAAGATGCGTCGGCTTCTTCCCGACCCCGAAGTACTGCGGCAGGACTGGCCTGGCATCTACCGATGGGAAGCTTCCGGGTACCGGCCAGGAATCTATGATGGAAGGATTACTTTTGTGTGGTCGAGCGAGGATAAGTTACGCAAAGCATGGTTACGCACTATGCCTCCTGTTCACTATGATAAGATATTTGTGATTCCAGGGTCGCATCTCATTCATACGCCTGAGCAGGTAAATGCTCTGGCACAATGTCTGCGTGCCTGTCTGGATGCTGCCGAAAAAGAGCAATAGATTTATCGCTTCCTCGTAGCTACGATGGTACCCGCTCTGTTCTGTGAAAGTGCTTCCAGGTGAACGCTGCCAGCGCCATGGCCGTATGCTCTTTTGGAGAAGCCTGATCTATCCCCAGGATATCCTCTGCTCGATGCAGCCGGTAGCGAATAGTATTGACATGCACATCAAGTTGATCGGCTACCGCCTGCGTGGAGCCGAGCGTTTTCGCCAGTACGAAGGTTTCGGTGAGGTATGAGTCGTGAGCTTCGTCGTACTCTATTAATGGGGTGAGC
>VBHV01000318.1 GCA_005881995.1 Chloroflexota bacterium
GAGAGAAATTCCCGTTGCGCTGAAAGAAACTGTCGCAGGCTAAAGTAACACTGGCCGCGCAGAGCAATGATGCGCCAGCGTTGAAAGTTCGGTACCTGGCTAATGGTCAAATCCTGCAGCTGCTCTAATGCACCCCGCGGGCGATTGATCTCCAGCAGTTGAGCAGCGCGAACACGTTGATCTTCAATTTTCTGGTATTTATGTGTTTCTACCTCAGTATCACGATGCTGCTGCGCTAAAACCGTCAGCTCATTTAAGGGAAGATGAAGCCGCTCTGCCAGGTACTTCAAACTACCTGCTGATGGCTCGATTTTATTGCGTTCGATCTGTGAAATGAGGCTGGTACTGTATTCTTGACCCGCTACCTCAGAAAGAGATAGATGTAAGGTCTGGCGTGCGGCCCGTATTCTCCCACCCAACGTATCGGGGGAAACATTTTTCAATGGACGTGGCATTGTTCAATAACACTTTCCTTATATATGACGCTGTGTATATGTGACGCTTTGTATACATTTTTGAGGTACCGGTATTATATGTCTATACAGTTAAAAACTTCTTAAGCAGTTCACATCGGATGAATGCTTAACTTTTTAACATGTATGATGTAATTACGTTGCAACTGGTGAAAAGTTCACAAAACTATAAACTGATAGAGAGGTCTTTTACCTGAAAAAGCCGGTGGCAACCCAGGATATATAACGCAGCCATTAGGGGAAAAGTTTCTCTCATTTACAATGTATTTTACCACAATATACAAGAGTTGTTTACACTTCTGTTCCCAAAAATTGATAAGTATTTTTACTGGTTTTCTTTTTACTGGTGTGTATCAAGAATACGATGTATGAACATGAAATGACTCCCCCAAATAGTTTTATTTGGAAAGCTGGCTAGAATCGGCGACCATCCAAAAAACCGGTTCTGGACAAAATAGAACATGTGACCGAATTTCCTATTGACAGGAAGAATAGAACACTGTATGCTGAGAGTACATGAAAAGCCAGTTGAAGAGAGGTATCAGGTTTTATGGCTCGTTCCGCCAAAGTATCCCCTGCTGTGCAAGATGAGTTAGAGTTACATGGACAACTCTCTCTCTTCCAGGCAAAAAGAGCAGACGAGGAAACAACAACAAGAGAAGTGGCTTCGCCCAGAAGCGAATTAAAGCCGATGGCAAAAACAAAGAAACAGTCTCATTATTCAGCCGCCGATATCCAGGTACTTGAGGGTATCGCGGCCATTCGCCATCGTCCCGGCATGTATATTGGATCGACCTCCACGTCGGGTCTTTTGCACTTGATCTGGGAAGCGCTGGATAATGCCGTCGATGAGGCCGTAGCTGGCTATGGCAAAAATATCTGGGTGAGCGTGGATCGCGATGGCTGGGTGACGGTACGCGACGAGGCGCGCGGCATGCCTTTCGACCCGATGTTATACAAGGGAGAGTATCTGCCAGCCGCGACGATCATCTTAACCGTCCCCCATTCCGGTGGAAAATTTGAAGAAGGCGTCTATAAAACTGCTGGTGGACTGCATGGTGTGGGTTCGACGTTGATCAATGCGCTGTCTGAAAAAGTAGAGTTAACCATCTGGAAAGATGGACAGGAGTTCAGGCAGGTATTCAGGCACGGAACCGCTTTGCCGCACGAAGTGTTGTTATGCGATCCAGAACGACACGGCACGCAGCTGCGCTGGCTCTACGATCGCAGCATTTTCGATGCCGACGCCTTTTACTCGCTCGAGGCGATTGAGAGCCGGTTGAAAGCCTCCGCCTATCTCAATCGCGGCGTGACCTTCCACCTGGATGCCTACGACGATGACACCGAGCAGCAGGTGAAGCGCGTCTTTTACTCGCGAGAAGGGCTGCCCGATTACGCGCGCGAGCTTGCGACCGGTACCAACGCGCCGCTCTTCAAGCAGGTCATCGGCATCGCCAAAGAAAAGGATGGAGTGCAGGTAGAGGTGGCCCTGCAAGCCACCACCGGCTACAAGATTACCATGTATAGCTATGCCAACGCCGTGCGCACACGCGACGGGGGTGTGCACGAAACAGGCTTTAAGGCCGCGCTCACCAAAGTAGTCAATGACTATGCGCTCAAATGGGGCGTGATTAAAAGCCGCGAGAAGGAAGGGTTCAAGCCGGAAGTCATCCAGCAGGGGCTGAACGTGGTGATCTCGGTGAAGCTGGTCAATCCACAGTTCCAGGGCCAGACCAAGGATCGTTTGAACAACGCGCCTGTCGAGGGCATTGTGCGTTCGATTGTGGACGAGGGGTTGAAGGAGTGGTTTGAGCGCAATACGAGCTCCGGCAAAGACTGGCTCAAAAAAATTCTCCAGATGCAGAAGGCGCGCAATGAAGCCCAGTTGGTGGAAGAGCTGGCGCGTGCCGGGAATAAGAAAAACGGCGAGCTGATTGACACCTCGCTCTCCAAGAAGTTCTTGCGCTGTAACTCCTCCGATCCCGTGCGTTCAGAGCTGTTCATCGTCGAAGGAGATTCGGCTGGCGGCAGCGCTGGTCAGGGGCGTTTCTCGGATTTCCAAGCAGTCTTGAAGCTGAAAGGCAAGCCGCTCAACGTGGCGAAAGCCGATCTGAAGCGTATCGTTGAGAATGAAGAGATACGTACCATCATCAACGTGCTGGGAACGGGTACGCGCGATTCATTTGATATCAACCGTCTTAAGTTTCACCGCGTGATCATCGCAACCGCCGCCGATGTGGACGGTTTGCATATTCAATGCCTGCTGCTGACCCTCTTCTACCAGGAGTTTAGCGACCTGATCGAGCGTGGGCATGTGTTCATAGCCTGTCCACCACTGTACTCGGTCAAATACAAGGGTAAGGTGACGTGGCTGCTGGACGACGAGGCGCGCATCCATCAAACGCTTCAAAGGCCTGGGCGAGATGAATGCGAAAGAGCTGCGTGAAACCATGTTCGATCCCCCGCGTCGCACACTTAAGCGCGTCACGATGGAAGATGGCGTGCTGGCCGCGAAGCTGGTGGGAGAACTGATGGAAGACGAGAATGCCGAGGCGCGTCGTACCTTCCTGGCGGAACACGCGCGCAAGATTAAGGAACTGGATGTGTAGATATGGCTAGGATCTCTGAAAACACGACAGCATTTGGCACCATTCGCGAGGAAGATTTTTCGGTGGTGATGGCCCAGGCCTTTGCGACCTATGGCCTTTCAGTCGTGACTGACCGGGCCTTGCCCGATGCGCGTGATGGCTTGAAGCCCGTGCAGCGGCGCATTCTCGCTGGCATGCGCGATGCGCGCTTCATCTCTAGCCGCCCTACCGTGAAAAGCGCGGAAGTTGTCGGACTTATTCTTGGTAACTACCATCCACATGGCGATGTCTCCGTCTATGACGCGGCGGCGCGCATGGCCCAGCCGTTTACCCTGCGCTATCCCTTGATCGAAGGTCAGGGCAATATGGGCAGCGAGGACGGAGATGCTCCCGCCGCCTATCGTTATACCGAGATGCGTCTTTCTCCATTGGCGGAGGCGCTGATGGCCGACATGGAACGCGAAACCGTTCCGCTGCACCCAAGTTATAAGCAGGACCCAAAAGTGCAGGAGCCGGACTATCTGCCCGGCCGCATCCCGCCCGTCGTCAATCCATCCAGTGGTATCGCGGTGGGCCTCTCCACCAATATCCCACCGCATAATCTGACCGAGGTATTGCGGGCCTGCATCGCCCTGCTGGATCGCCCCACCATGAGTGTCGAGCAGCTCATGACCTACATTCAGGGACCAGATTTCTGCCAGGGTGGGCGCGTCATGGGCATCGAGGGTGTCAAAGATTACCTGACAACGGGCAAGGGGCGCATCATTGTGCGCGCCGAGGTGCGCCTGGAGGAGACGCCGCGCAGCCGTTCGCTGATAGTCACGCAAATCCCGCCCATCGGTCGCGATAAAGTCAAAGCCTCGATTGTCAAGGCCATCAATGCGCGCAAGCTCGAGGGATTGCTGCCCGACCTGCGCGACGAGAGCGATACCGAAAAAGGCACGCGCATCGTGCTGGAGTTGCGTAAAGATGCCGATGCAGCTCAGGTGCTCTCGCAGCTTTTCAACGAAACGGATTTGCAGATTGCGCAGTCGTTCCAGATGGTTTACCTCTTTGGTGAGCCGATGCAGGCCGCGCGCCATCCCAAACAGGTGGGTATGATCGAATTGCTCAATTATTGGAATGCCCACCAGGTTGATGTCGTCACGCGCCGCGCGCAGTTTGATCTGCGCAAAGCCAGGGAGCGCCTGCATGTTGTCGAGGGGTTGATCGTCGGCGCGGCCAACGCGGACCGCATCGTCAAAATCTTCCAGCAGGCAGAAGATCGCGCAGTGGCGCGCAAAAAGATCGAGACAACCTATAAACTCACACCAATCCAATCCGATGTGATCGCCTCGATGACACTGGCCCAGGTGACACGCCTGGATGCTGGCAAATATGCCAAAGAAAAAGCGGAGCTGCAGGTACGTATCAGCGAACTGGAGTATTTGCTGGCGAATCGTGATGCGCT
>VBHV01000215.1 GCA_005881995.1 Chloroflexota bacterium
TAACATTGAGCAGGGTAAGCGAGCAGTGAGTAAGCAATATGGGCTATCGGATGGGTAAGGTGGTCATACCGGCCAGCTGCTCCTGGTTAAAGGTAGGGATTGGTAGTGAGAAGATGATGCGCGCGCCGCCCTGGGGGACATTTTCGGCCCGAATCGTTCCATCATGCGCCGTGATGATGGCCTGCACGATAGCAAGGCCAAGACCGCTTCCGCCGGTTGATGCCTGGCGCGAGTTGTCGGCGCGGTAGAAGCGATCAAAGATACGTGACAAGGCCTCGGCGGGAATGCCCTTCCCGCTGTCGGTGACGGCCACCTCGATCATATTGCCCTGCTGCCTGGCTTCGATGACGACCGTGCCACCAGAAGGAGTGTGACGCAGGGCATTATCGTAGAGGTTGGAGAAGATGCGCATGAGCATATCGGGGTCGGCCCAGATGACCGGAAGCGTGTAGGGGACATTATTGAGCGGTTCTACATTGGCGCGTTCAAATTCGGGCGCCATTACCGCAAGGCTTTCATCCGCCAGCGCAGCCAGCCGCAGCGCCTTACGCTGGGGCTGCATAGCGCCAGCCTCGACTTTTGCCATGATATGCAGGTCTTTGACGAGGCGGCGCAAACGCAGGGTTTCGCGCACGATGATGCCCCCGGTTTTTTCGAAGTCTTCACGTCCCTGGTTGACGCCGTCCACCAGCGATTCACCCAGGCCGGCGATGGCGGTCAAGGGAGTTGCCAGGTCATGGGTGATATTCATGATGAGTTCGCGCCGCCGGTATTCCTGCTGGCGCAGCTCTTCTACGTCGCGTTCAAGCCGGTTGGCCATCTCATTGACGGTATGGGCAAGCTCTCCCAGTTCGCTGCGCGCATTGGTCTGGACACGCGCGCTGTAATCTCCTGATGCCAGCGAACGCGCGGTACCGGTCAAACGTGCCAGCGGACGGGTGATGGTGCGTGAAAAGAGGAGCGCGGCCAGCACTACCAGGACGGTCACGATGATAGCTGCCAGGAAAATAAACCAGCGAATGGTTGCTAAAAACTGCGGAACAGTATTCTCTGCCGCCGAACGCGGAACCAGGACTACCACCCCAACCACTCGCGTATTACTCTGACCGCCTACGAAAACGGGCTGGACGGCAAACAGCCTGGGGGAAGCGCCGGGATTAGTTTGACCAATGTCACCAACGATAGACATGCCACGCCGGGCGTTCGCCACCGCCTGGAGCAGCCTGGTAAAATCACCCTTCTGCGCAGTTGGATCGGTCGTTGCTAATAACACCGTCGCCAGGGCGGTGCCTGGACGATTATACGGGTATAAAAGTTTGAGCGGTCGACTGTTATTCAAGACCAGTAGGAGGTACTCCTGGTTCTGCGTACTCTGCTCTGGCGTATTGGGCAGGACATTAGCCACGGCAGCCGCGAGCGTCCCATTCTGGACATAGCTGACCCCCAGACGCTGCGCTGTATCAGAGGCGAGCGTGATCAGTCGCTGGCGTTGATCGACGCCATAGTAGTAGTTGATCGCGACGATTACGCTGATCGCCAGCAGGGTCGTTGCCAGCAGTGATGCCAGGATGGAACCCAATGCGAGCCGCCAGCGAATGCTTTGCCACCAACGTACTTGCATGTTACTTCGCTCCGACTTCGAATTTGTAGCCGACGCGCCAGACGGTTTTAATATAGCGGTAGGGTGAATCCGTTTCTATTTTCTTGCGCAGCGCGCTGATATGTACATCGATAATGTGTCCATCGCCATAATAATCATAGCCCCATATTTTATTCATCAGCATCTCGCGGGTATACACGCGGTCGGGCGATTGCGCGAGTAAGGCCAGAAGGTCAAACTCGGTTGGGGTTAACATCACCTCGACATGATCGACTTCTACCCGCCGCGCCGGCAAATCAACGGTGAGACTGGGAAAATGCAGGGCAGATTTATTGTTCGAGTTCGCTACCGCCTCCTCGCCTGCTGCCTGCTGTCCCTGTCCCTCGTGACCCTCGGCGCGTCTCAAGATGGCGCGCACGCGGCTGACCAGTTCACGCGGGCTGAACGGCTTGACAAGGTAGTCATCCGCGCCTAAGTCCAGTCCTGAAATACGGTCGTCCTCGTCGCCACGTGCTGTAAGCATGAGAATAGGCGTTTTCGACCAGGCACGTATACGCCGGCAGACCTCAAAGCCATCGAGCGCGGGCAGCATGATATCCAGGATCACCAGGTCGGGCTTCGCGCGAGCATGCAGAGCAAGTCCATCCGCGCCATCCTTAGCCACCAGGACATCAAAACCTGCATCTCTCAAGTACAAATTGAGCAAATGAATAATGCCATCTTCATCTTCAATAATCAGGATTTTCTGGGCCATCAGCACCACTCCAGATCGAAATTGGCCCCAACTCGCTTCTATGGCGGGGCTTGCCTTACACGGGTAGGTTGTTTGGGGATGATCTGCAAAGGTGTAGGGACAAGGGGTGGCGGAGTGGACGGGAGGGGGCCTTGTGCTTGTCCCTCGTCCTTGGCGACCCTATGCAGGACAGGCACAAGGCCCCCTCCCGTCATCCACTCTTCTCCCTGTCCCTACACGCCCAAAGAAACCCACCTGTGTAAGGCGGGGCTTGCCCCCGCCCTGGAAGTAATAGTATCACACCCCCATAGTGAAAACACGGGGCCACGGCTCTCTCCGGAAAATCTTGACCAAATCTTGAACTTTCGGGTAGATATAGCGGAAGAAGTGCAGCTCAAGCATCGCATCGTTGTCGTTTCAAAAACCCGAAGGATGGCACAGTATCAGGTAGGAATACGCATGCTCCTTGCTACGGCTTTTTACCCCAGACCGTGAGGTAGAATCCAACGGCAGAAAAGTCATCCGCATGCATTTCTCCCTGCATCTGCTGATAGAGTTGTTCGACCTCCTCTTGAGTCGTCACCCCGGCGTTGAGCAGAAAAGGCTGCACGAGCCGATATGTTCTAGAAAAATCGTCGGAGAGATCTGCGTGCGCCTCCATCCCAGCGGAGAAATTGGTGACAGACACCACTTGCCGGGTATCCTGGCAACCCGCATCCTGTAGTAGCCGCTGCAGCGCTGGTGTGATACTGAGGAGCCGTCCCTCTGGGGAGAAACTGCGCCCTGTCATGAAGAGCGCCTGGGAGATCATCCCGCCAATTTGTGCAAAGGCGGGGTTACTGCTGATTGGCAATTCACCTTCTGTCAGTCGGATACACCCCCCAGCTCGTGTCACGCGCAAGAACTCTGAAAGGACTTTTGACCATGCCTCAGCGGGAATAAAGCCATTGATGAAACGAGCGTTGACCAGTTCGAAGGAGCTATCGGGCATTTCCAGCTTTTGGAATGGATCCATGATGGTAAAATGGACATTGTCTACTCCACGCGCCCTGGCTTGAGCACGCGCACTTTCAACCATGGGGACATCGTTATCAATGCCTACTACCTGCATATGTGGATAAGCCTGTGCGGTAGCAATGGCCCATTCTCCACTCCCAGAAGCGATATCGAGGATGCTCTGGATGGTAGAGACATCTGTCTGCTCCGGCAAAGGCTGGTCCGTTTTCTTTACGAACGGAAGATCGAAGTTGAACAAGCGCGGCGTCCCTCCTCCGCGCTCAGCGAAAGGTGATGTTGCCATAGCTAGAAAAATCCCTTCTCTCGTTTGATATCCGTGTCACGTCTATCGCTTACGGCTTCTGGCCCCACGCGGTGAGGGTATACACGATCCCACGGAAGCTATTCTCTAACATCTCCACCGAAAGCCGTTGCTTTAGCTCTTCAAACTCCTGGGGAGCTGCCGCCCCTACGCCAACCAGGAAGGGCTGCATCAGCTCGAAGGCGAGCGTTAAGTCTCGATAACCACTGTCATGCTGCGCCATCCCGGCAGAGAAATCCAGGAAGCTCGGTCTCTCCTGGATATTCACACAGCCCACCTCGCGCAGGAAACGCCTCAACCATGGAGTGATGCCAAGATTCCGCCCATCGGCGGAAAAGTCGAGACCGGCTATGCGCGATGCGCGTAGCAGCCGCCTCATGAGCGTTTCATAAGCAAAGCTGTTCGTCACACCCCATTCACTTCCCGTGATGCGGATGACGCCACCACGACGCGTGATGCGGTAGAGCTCTTGGAAGAGCGGCGGGAATGCTGTGACGGGGATTACCTCCTCGATGTGGCGAGCATTGACTAGATCGAAGGACTCATTGGGAAAGTCCAGCGGTTCTGTGATGTTCCCCACCTTGAAACGTGCATTCTCTAACCCACTGGCACGTGCCTGGGCGTTAGCATACTAGATCAGGTTAGAACTAATGTCGATGCCTGTCACCTGCATGTGAGCATGGGCCTGGGCTAGTTCAAGTGCCCATCCTCCTGGACCGCAAGCCACATCAAGGACATGGGACATGTGTGTGAGAGACTCCTGCGATTGCTCCGGAAGCAGCCCTCCCATGGACGTGTTGAAATTCACGTCCTGTTCGATCAGATGCACCCCTTCGGTGGTGCTGTCACCAAGGATGTACCAGTTTTTCGTCCTCGCTGGATCGTACTTTTCCATAGCGTGGCTTCTCCTATGTTCTCTCTATTCTGCTCAAAGCAGAGGTGTGAATAAGCTCCTCTTCGAACTGCTGCCAAACGATTTGTTCGGCCTCCATGCGGGTGACCGCACGTCCTGCGTTCAGTGACTTTTTCATTACTTCCAAGATGCGCTGCTGAAACGTCACGAAAAGCCTATGCTGCTGCTCAGCGGTTGGCATCAATCGCAGTTCAATTTGTTCCGGGAGAACGAATTGTTCTGGAGTAAAGGCCAGCGCGATCAACTGCGCATAGTCAGCGATGAGCGAGAGGCGTGATGCGGACAGAAAGTATTTTGGTTGGGTGCTGGAGAGCAAGAGACACCCCGCGACCATATTGGCATATAAAATAGGATGCGCTACGGCACTCACTTCATGCTCCAGCTGGTAGGCCGGGAGAAGGGATGCGCTTTCTCTCAGATCATTGATTACCTCTTGGCGACAGTTCGTAACCACATGGCCTGCCAGCGATTCGGCTCCCAGAAACATAGCGTGTTGCTCCAGGTCTCCTGGCCAGGGGGGAGTGCCCAGGCCCATCCTCTCACGCAGGCTGTGAACCTTGCCATCGCTGGAGGCAGGCATGCATTGCGCCACCGTGATAGCCATGCCGATCCGTTCGGGGTCGAGGCGTCGCAGGGCGTGCTGCAACACTTTACGACAGAGCGTCCAGAACAGCAGGTTGCTGGGTGTCGTGGCGCGTGCCTCAAACACTTGCCTGATGAACTGATAATCGATCTCATCTGGTGGCTCGCTAGACACTGGATCAGTGAGATCGACGTGCTCTTCCTCCAACAGGAGGGTGAGTTGGTCCCGGTGCTGCTTCGGTAAGGCATGCACCAACTGACGCAGGTTCTGTGGACGCGGAGTTGACTCGCCTGTGGTCCAGCGGGTCAGCGTAATCGAACGAATGCCTATCTCGTTAGCGATCCGCTCCCGCTCGACATAGTCGCCGATGATATCCTTCAGCAGGTCGCGCCAAGAGGATGGCTTTTCCAACACTACACCTCTGCTACTGCAAAACCGCACTCTAGAGACACTAATAAATATAGGTGTATAGTAGCAGACAACAGTATGAACGTCAACCGTTAGCATTCCGTCAAATGAAAATGTTACTGAGCTCGCGAGGCCGCCTTGGCCCCCTCCTCGCTCAGTAACATTTTCATTTGACTTGACACGGGTTTGCAGCAGGCGAGGCGCGGTGGATTGGCTGACGCCTGCTTTTTTCCCAGCCGATCAGTTCTCATCAGCGTGCTTTTTCTCAACCAAGTCGCCTGTTTTCAGGCACTCCCTTAACCACTCCTCAACCGTATAGACACAGCTCTCTCAATAAGATCGTGTTCTAATACTCTTGGTATGCTGGAGCAGTGATCAAGAAGGCTGAGTCGCCGCTTCCGAGAACGTTGCGATCAAATCGGTTTCCGGTGAGGGTTCTCTGCTAGCGAGAATGCTCAGAACACGGTTGAGGTCGCCCCGATAGGGACATCGGTGTGCCTCTGGCTCTTGTCTTCGCGGATGCGCTCCAGTCTTTAGGCCGGCTACCTACCATCGCGCGTCGCGCAGCCCTCTACACAGAAGGCATCGATAGACCTGGATTTGCATCCCGCTCATTGCGCGATTGTGCCGCTCGCAATGGGGCGAGAGTCGAAGCGAATCACGTCCTCTATCAAGCAAGGAACATGTGAGACTATCAACATCTTAGTCGTATTGAAAGTGAGACAAATCTATGCGCCTCTCGGTTCGCCCGAAACTGGGCATCATTCTCTCGCTCGTCACTATCCTGACGGTGGTCAGCGGTTTTATAGTAGTGGCGATAGCCAGTCATGGGCCGAAGGCCCACGCCGTCAGCGCTGCTGGCGTATCGTACCAAAACGCTCATGGTCAGCTTGCCGCTCAGTCCCTTCACCTGGGTGGGCAAAACCCTGCACAAGCAGCATCACAGACGGTCTATGCTACTCCCAACCACTACGGCAAACAGAATGTGAACTCGACCACAACAGCGGCGCGTTCCGCGCCTGGGGCCGATAGCCTCTCCGTCCAGCAGAATGCCCCGACGGTGCTGCACAACTTCAACGGGCTGAGCGCCATGGATAACGCCAAAATCGCCGGGGTTCTGGTCCACCCGCCTGATCAGGGCCTGTGCGTCGGGCATGACGCCTCGATCGCCGGCAATCCGGAGGTCGAGTTTGAGCTGATCAACCTCGTCGTCGCCGAGTACAACGTCAACGGCGTTATACAGAAGAGCGCCTTGTTGCCGTCCGGGAAGGAAAACCTCAACAACTTCTTCAACGAGCCGAACACGCCCTTCTCCGGCGGTGAGCTGGTGAGCGACCCGCGCTGCATCTACGACAAGCCGACCGGCACCTTCTTCTTCAGCGTGGTCGCTGCCTGCAGCCCGGCCGTTGGGTGCACGAAGGCGCTCGAGTCGCATATAGACCTGATTGTCTACAATGCGACCAGCGGCGCGGCCAGGGAGTACAAGATCGACGACACCTTCCCGACCCATCCCGGTTGCCCCTGCCTGGGTGACCAGCCGAAGATCGGCGTGGATAACCACGCCATCTACCTGAGCGTCGATGAGTTCGAGGATTGGGCGAACGGGGGGACCATCGAGGATGGCGCCGATGTGTTCATTATCTCGAAGCCGCAGCTGGTCGCGCAGGTGGCGGCGAACTTCACGGTCTTTACCAACCTGGCGATCGGCGGGATCCCGGTCACCTCGCTGCAGCCGGCCATCAGCACAAGCGCGACCAACACCGAGTTCCTGGCGAACTCCTTCCCCTTCCTGGCCGACGGGGAGAATAACCCCGTGGCCGCTACCCTGGGCTTCTGGAAGGTCACCGGGGATAGCAATGTCACCTCTGGCAACTTCAACGCGGTCATCATTAGCATGAAGATCATCAACAGCGAGAGCTACGCCTTCCCGGTGTTGGCGCTGAGCACCGGTTCAGGCGCGAGGAGGTCAAGCGCCTTCCTGAACCCGGATGATAGCCGCCTGCAGACCTGCCAGTTCGTGAGCGGGGACACGTGGTGTTCGCTGTCCACTGCGATCAACATCAAGAACGACCCCGCGACGCGCGATGGCGTAGCCTGGTTCAAACTCTCGACGTCCGGGACCATTGCTGCTCAGGGCTACGTGGCCGCTGCCAGCAAGTACCTGATCTACCCGTCCATCGTCCATAGCGCCTCCGGGTCGACGGGGATCGTCTTCACGCTGACCAGTGGATCCAACAATCCCAGCGCGGCCTATGTCTTTGCCGCGTCGGGGGGTGCGTTTGGCGGCGTCCATATCGCGGCGAGCGGCGCCGCTCCTTCCACGGACGGCGCCAGTCGCTGGGGAGACTACTCCTGGGCCACGCTCGACCCCAACGGCAAGGACCTCTGGATGGCGACGGAATACGTTCCGCCCGGCTTCCAGAACCCGATCACGAACTTTGGCACCCGCGTCTTCGATGTGGCGTAATCTCGAGAGGTAGCCCCGGGAGGGCTGTGCCTGTGGCATGGCTCTCCCCGCGAAATCCTCCGGCTTGCCAATGTTCCGCTAAATAGAACTACCCTGCCCTATTACGATCGCAGGC
>VBHV01000319.1:0-4419 GCA_005881995.1 Chloroflexota bacterium
GGCAACACGTTCTGCTCCTGGCAACGTGTCATCGCGTTAGCTAGTGCGTCGAACATTGTCACCACAGTTCGTACTTATTTTGTGAACGATGTGATAGATCATTCTACTCTTTAGAACAATCCGATATATCGTCCTATTCCTATATACGATATATCGCATCGTGAGTTGCAACAAAAGAATACACCTGGCCGTGTCCAGCCTACAACGTTCTTGAGGTAGCGAACATCCCGCCCTTCCTCCGCCTCTTGATGATGCGCTCCCTCGCCATCTAGAGGAGTACGAGGTAAAATGGATAAAAGTAGAAGCCTACCATTTTCCTTCCGGTCATAGAGATACAAGGATAGAGCAGGATTATGCAAGAAAAGAGCGAGACCATCCATCCCCGCCCTCAACTTAGCCGTGCACAATGGCTAGATCTCGGAGGCACTTGGGGCTTTACCTACGATGACACGAATTGTGGTCAAGACGAGAAGTGGCAGGAAAGAGAAGATGTATTCACGCGCACCATACAGGTACCTTTTCCGCCAGAATCTGCCGCAAGTGGCATTGGTGACACCAATTTTCATCCTATCGTTTGGTACCGGCGTACGTTCCAGGTACCGGATGAGTATGCCAGCAAGAGGCTACTGCTGCACTGTGGAGCTGTGGACTACTCCACCCAGGTATGGGTAAACGGCCAGCTTGTTGCAGTACATGAAGGCGGACAGACCCCTTTTACTGCTGATATCACGTCGGTGCTTCGACCAGAAGGTGAACAGGTTGTCGTCATACGTGCCGAGGATATGCCGCTAGATTTGACACAACCTCGTGGCAAACAAGATTGGCAGGAGCATCCTCACACTATCTGGTATCATCGCACGACAGGCATCTGGCAACCCATCTGGCTTGAACCAGTTTCTGCTACGCATATCACACAAGTACGTTGGGTACCTGACCTGGATCAAGGGTTGCTCTCGATGACCATCTCGCTCCAACGGCAGGACAATACTTCAGTCCAAATCCGTGTACGTCTTAGCCAGCGTGGGAATGAGCTGGCCGACGACCTTTATATGATGCAAGGCATAGAGTTGCAACGACACATCGCCGTCGATCAGTCTGCTCTCATGAGTAGAGAACACTTGCTCTGGTCTCCAGAACACCCCAATCTCATTGATGTGGTGCTCACCGTCTTCGAAGATAACACGATTGTCGATAAGGTCCAAAGTTACGTGGGGCTGCGCAGTGTCGGAACAGGAAATGGGCGTTTCATGCTCAACGGACATCCCTACTATCTGCGGCTGGTGCTGGAGCAAGGCTACTGGCCCCAATCGCACCTGGCTGCTCCAGGCGATGAAGCGCTGCGCCGCGAGGTAGAATTGATCAAGGCGTTAGGCTTCAACGGAGTGCGCATCCACCAGAAAGTCGAAGACCCACGCTTTCTCTATTGGTGTGACCGCCTCGGTTTGCTAGTTTGGGGTGAGATGGCCAATGCATATATCTTCTCTCCCAAGGCGATACAGAGGCTTACTCGCGAATGGCTGGCGGTACTGGAACGCAATTACAACCATCCTTGCATTGTGGCCTGGGTACCGTTCAACGAGAGCTGGGGCGTGTCTAATCTTGCGCGAGATCCAGCTCAGCGTCATTACGTACAGGCAATCTACCATCTGACTAAAGCCATCGATACCACACGCCCAACTATTGGGAATGATGGCTGGGAACATCTTGTCAGCGATATCTATGGCATCCACGACTACACCTTCAATGGCTCGACTATATGCGAACGTTATGGCAGTGCGCAAGCGGTAGAGAAGACGTTGCATGAAGTGCAGCCTTCCGATCATGCTGTGATTCTTCCGGGTCATCGTCGCGAAGGTGAACCGATCATGTTGACCGAGTGCGGCGGCATCGGCTATCGACCAGATGCCAATCAGCCCTGGTTCGGTTATGGTACTGTGGCGGACAGCGAGGCCTTCCTCAAAAAATACGAGGAGTTGATCGATGCCATTGTGAAAAGTCCTGCCATTGCAGGTTTCTGCTATACACAACTGACCGACACAGAACAGGAGACAAATGGGTTACTCACGGCAGACCGTCGGCCAAAACTCGACCTGGCAGCAGTGCACTCTATCACAACTCGTACAGCAGCAGCAATACCTGAAGACATAAATGCATTGGTACAAAATGCGCAGGAAGAGCTTGCTCCTACTGACCAGTCGGCACCTTCACAAGCGCAATGAACTCAGGATTGTATGCGCGATCCCTGGACAGGGCTTTCGGGACGATATTGATAAACGGCTTCTTGTCGGGAGTGCCATCCGACTGCGTATAGCGCAGAATCTGATTAGTTAAGCGGCTGACCACGTAGAACCAGCCGTCGTTGTCGAACGCCATCCCTCCCGTTGCCTTCAGACCACCGTCGCCTGAATGCACAAAAGTCTTCACATGGCCAGTGCTGAAGTGATAGCGAAACACCTTATCGTTCTGCGAACTGCCAATGTACAGGTGCGCCTTGTCCGGGCTGATTAGCAGGTGTACGGGAGCGTCCAGTCCGTCGTTCTGATTGGTAATGGTACGGAGATACTCACCGTTCTTCCCGTCGTATTGGCGTACTTCATTGCGGTCCTCATCCGCTACATACAGGCAGCCGTCAGGCCCGAATAGAATATCACGGATCTCCTTTACCCCGGTTGGAACCACTCTGGCGGATTGGAGAAAGATGTCAAGGGGATAGTCGGGCTTTGGCGGCGGCATTGGGGTACCTGGAACGTGAGACGAGCCTGGGCCATAATAGCGGGTTACCGCGTTTGTATCCTGGTTGGATGCGTAGATGTTCCCATCTGGACCCATAATTAGATTAAAGGGATGCTTCAGACCCGGGCTGGTCTTTGTACTGGTGAACACGCCCCGGAATTGGCGGGGCGTCTGCCTATCCTTGGCCGGGCCGAAATGCAAGATTGCGCCGCTGCGCAACACAGCAAAACCGCGCAATTCCTGGAGATGTACCTGGCTCGTCTCAAGTACCGCGTTGGAGACGAGGTTTCCTGCGGCGTCATAGCTCCAGATATTATCCCCGATACCATCGTCGCCCCCGTGCAGGACGATGTACCAGAGGTCATTCATCGAGGCTGAGTTACTCATACTATGCTCCTCCAACTTCCATGTGCCCATTATTGCCAGGCTTTGAACGCTTGCATACTCGTTTGTAGGTGATACCCTCCCTATATTATCACATCTATAAAGAAACCTGATTTCGCTCCCAACATGTCCTTCAACCTGAAGAAATCCAGACCGTTCCCACATATGATATGATCTGTAGAAAGACAGGCTCTCACCTGCAACGAGAACCATGAAAGCTATATGGATAACACAAACGAACAGAAGCGCGTACTCTTATTGATGTCTCCCGCCACCTATCGCGCAGGAGCCTTTTTAAGTGCGGCAAAGAAGCTCGATCTTGCCGTTGTAGTGGGGATTGATCTGCCCGAGACGCTCTCCGAATACTGGCATGTACCTCTGGGTCTGGATTTCGCCGACCCGGAGACCTCTATAAAGACCATCGTCGAGTTTGCCGGAGAGCATCCCCTGCATGCGATCCTCTCGCTAGATGACAGCGCGACTGAACTTGCCGCGCGTGCCAGCGCCGCTCTTGGATTGGCGCACAACTCACCACAATCCGCTGAGGCAGCTCGCGACAAACTTTTGATGCGCACGCTCATGTCGAAAGGAGGCGCGCCCTGCCCCATCTTTCGCCCGTTCTTGTTGAGCGATGATCCCGCCGAGATTGCCGGGCAGGTCGAATATCCCTGCGTGCTGAAACCCTTACGCCTCTCAGGGAGTCGCGGCGTGATACGCGCGAATAATCCCGCCGAATTTATCGCGGCCTTTTCACGCCTGAAACGCTTGTTGCTGGCGGAGGGCAATGCCGAAGAGGCAACCTTCTTCCTGGTAGAAGACTTCATTCCAGGTTTCGAGGTTGCCCTTGAAGGGCTGCTTACGCGTGGCCAATTAAAGGTGCTGGCCCTGTTTGATAAACCCGATCCACTGGATGGCCCCTTTTTTGAGGAGACGATCTACATCACGCCCTCGCGTTTACCCGCGAATATGCAGGAGGACATCGCGCGGTGCGTCTCCATCGCTGCCGCGTCCCTGGGACTGCAAGAGGGGCCCGTACATGCTGAACTGCGCGTCAACGAGCAGGGCCCCTGGATGCTGGAAATCGCCGGGCGTTCCATCGGCGGCCTCTGCTCAACCGTCCTGGAATTTGGCTCCGGTATGTGCCTGGAAGAACTGATCCTGCGCCATGCCACCGGTGAGGAAATAGCCACAGTCGAACGCGAGGACAGCGCCGCGGGGGTCATGATGATCCCTATTCCATCGGCAGGCATCCTCAAAGGGGTACATGGCGTCGAGGAGGCCCGGCGGGTGCCGCTGATAACA
>VBHV01000319.1:4436-7508 GCA_005881995.1 Chloroflexota bacterium
GCGGCAAAACGCCCGAGGAGGTGGAGGAAGCTATTCGCCAGGCGTACCGCTTGTTGCGCTTTGAGATCCGGAGAGAGATTCCCGTCTTGAATAGGGCTTAATATGACCTCCACACCTTTACATGAGCGCAAGCGCGACTATGCCTACTACCAGGGAATCTTTCGTGGTCGACCCATGCCGTTTGCCTATCTCGATCTTGACCTGCTAGATCAGAATATTCGCCAGGTACTAGCGCGCGCTGAGGGAAAGCAGGTGCGCCTGGCTTCCAAGTCGCTGCGCAGCGTGGCCGTCCTGCGGCGTATTTTCGCCTCCGACGCGTGTTTTCAGGGCACCATGAGCTATTCTGCCCCGGAGGCCGTTTACCTGGCCTCCCAGGGTTTCAGGGATTTGCTGATTGGCTATCCAGCCTGGAATGAGCAGGATATCGCGGCGGTGGCGCGCGCGACTGCCGGTGGCGCGCAGATCACCTTGATGGTTGACAGCGTGGAGCACGTGGAGCGGGTCGAAGCCATAGCCAGCAGTCACGGAGTTCGCCTGCCCCTCTGTCTCGAAATTGACATGTCGATGGACATACCGCGCCTGCATTTCGGTGTATGGCGTTCCCCCGTGCGCACTCCTGAGCAGGCGCGGCCAATTATCGAGCGCATTATGGCATCATCACATGTCTTGCTTGACGGTCTGATGGGCTACGAGGCGCAAATCGCCGGCTTGGGGGATAACTTCCCAGGTCACATGGCAAAAAACGCCATTGTGCAAAGGCTCAAGCGTCGCTCGGTACGCGAAGTTGCTGAACGCCGCGCCGCCATCGTTAAACTGGTCAAGTCCTATGGACTCTTTCCCCGTTTCATCAACGGCGGCGGAACAGGGAGTATGGCAACGACGCGTAAAGAGGATGCCGTGACGGAAATTACGGTTGGTTCGGGCTTTTATGCTCCGGCCCTGTTCGATAACTATCGTGATTTTCGCTACCAACCAGCCGCTGGGTTTGTCATCGAGATCGTGCGCCGACCACGTCCATCGATCTATACCTGCCTGGGCGGAGGCTACATCGCCTCTGGCTCCGTTGGCCCGGAAAAGCAGCCGCAGCCCTATCTGCCGCAGGGCGCGAAACTGATTTCGCTCGAGGGGGCGGGCGAGGTGCAGACTCCCATTCGCTATGACGGGCCAATCTCCCTTCAAATGGGCGATCCTATATTTATGCGCCACAGCAAGGCCGGGGAACTCTGTGAACGCTTTACACACCTCCTCCTTGTTGCAAACGGAGCCATCGTAGACGAGGTGACGACCTACCGGGGCGACGGTCAATGCTTCATATAGCCACTGTCTATAGTAACCAGGAATTGTAAGGAGTATAACCTTGAGTATATTGCAGGGTGAGCGCTGGCAGAACTGGTCAGGCTCGCTTCAGGGGACGCCGCGACAGATTGCCATGCCTGGAAGTCTCAACGAACTTGTGCAGCGCATTAGTACATATGCGCGAGATGGTCGTCATGTGCGCGTAGTTGGTTCTGGACACTCATTCACACCGTTGGCGCAGACCGATGATGTGCTGATGTCGCTGGATAACCTGCAGGGCATCGAGTCGATTGATGTCGAGCGCGGGGTCGCGACGGTGCTGGGTGGCACGAAACTGAAGCTATTAGGCGATACCCTTTTTGCGCGCGGATTGGCCCAGGAGAACCTCGGGGATATCAACGTGCAGAGCATCGCCGGGGCGATCAGCACAGGCACGCATGGCACGGGTGTGAACTTCGGCTCCCTTTCTACTCAGCTTGAGAGTCTCACCCTGGTCACGGCGTCGGGTGACATCCTGGAGTGTTCGTCCGAAAAGAACCCGGACATCTTTAAGGCCGCACAGGTGTCACTGGGAACGCTGGGCGTGATCGCCAAGGTGAAGCTGCGCGTAGTTCCTGCCAAACGCCTGCATTACCAGGGGTATCGCAAAAGGTTGGCCGATTGCCTGGCCAACCTGGAGCAATATAAGCGCGAGAACGCGCATTTTGAATTTTTCTGGTTGCCCTATACCGAATGGGTACAGGCCAAATTCCTCAATGAGACAGGCGATCCACCGAGCAAGAATACCTTATGGGGAAACTTCAACAAGATTGTGCTGGAGAACTGGGTCTACTGGCTGCTCTGCGCGTCGAGCCGCGCCATTCCGCGCCTCAGCAAGAGCGTATGCCGCATTTCCGCCAGTTCCATCGCCAACGTCGAAGAGATCAACTATAGTCACCGCCTCTTCTCAACGCCACGCATGGTGCGCTTCCAGGAGATGGAGTACAACATCCCGGCGGAGCATACAAGCGCGGTCATCAACGAGATTCAGGAGTGCATCGAGCGGCACCAGTTCGCGGTGAACTTCCCCTTAGAATGCCGTTTCGTGCATAGCGACGATATCTGGCTCAGCCCGGCCTACCAGCGCGAATCGGCCTATATCGCCGTGCATATGTTCAAAGGCATGCCCTACCATGCGTACTTCCACCACATCGAGGAGATTTTCAAACGCTACCAGGGACGCCCCCATTGGGGCAAGATGCATACACGCAGCGCCGGAGAACTCGCCGCGCTCTACCCATGCTGGCAAGATTTCAGGCGTATCCGCGCTGAGCTTGATCCTCAAGGGATGTTCCTCAATAGCTACCTACGGGAATTGTTTGACTTTTCTCCTGCTGACAATCTCTAATCCTTTTAGGGGATGCCATTCGATTTTGTCGTAAGACAGCGTTTACTTGGTCAGATGGTCATGTTCGTGTAGTTTCGAAAGGCGTAGATTGTGCGGCTAAGACTGGTATTGCTGGCCCTGGCCGGTATTTGTATCCTGACTGCCTGTGGTGGTTCCACCTCCTCGCAAACGCCCCCGGTCACGCAGCATAACAAGGTGATCCCGGTTGCGCTGCTTGAGGGTTCGAACAGCGGGGATTGGCCTGTGTTTGGCTATGATCCCGGGCATACGGGCTATGTGGACGCGCTGGTCGAGCCGCGCGTGCTGGCGGGCAAACTTGCCTGGTCGCAAAAATTTGGCCCGATCTTCTCTTCCGCCATTGCCGGGCTTGGGATGGTCTATATCGCCAG
>VBHV01000216.1 GCA_005881995.1 Chloroflexota bacterium
GAAGTTCCGTCCACTGAGGTGGCTCCTGCTGTCGCTTGCTTGCGTGACGAGCGGCGCGTGCTTGTGCCATTCTGGTGCGGTTTCTCTTCGGCGTTGCGCTGCGGAACAATGACTTCCTGGTAACAGACAGGGTCCTGTCCTACGCGCGGAATAACCATTAAACCGTTACAATTGGGACACACTTCGGGGACGGGCTTCTCCCAGATGGCAAAATTGCAGGTGGGATAGTTGTTACAGCCGTAGAAGATGCGTTTCTTTTGTTTCGTCTTGCGTTCCACCAGGTCGCCGCCGCAATTGGGGCAGAGCGCGCCAGTTTTATTGACCACCGAGCGGCCATAGCGGCACTCCGGGAAGCCGGAACAGGAGATGAAACGCCCAAAGCGCCCGGTGCGAATGACCAGGTTGCGCCCACATTCGGGGCATGCCTCATCCAACTCCTCGACCGGCTTCTGCACGCGGTTCATCTCGGCTTCGGCCTTCTCCATCGTCGCCTTGAAGTCACCATAAAAGCCGTGCAGAAAATCCTTCCATGACTGCCTTCCCTCTTCTACATCGTCCAGCTTGCGCTCCATATCAGCGGTAAAGCCGACATCGACAATATCAGGGAAATGCTTATTCATAACCTCGTTCACGGTTTCACCTAACCAGGTGGGCACAAAGCGGCGCTGCTCCTGATCGACATAGCCGCGATCCTGGATGGTACTGATAATGGGGACATACGTACTTGGTCGCCCGATGCCCTGCTCTTCCAGTTCTTTAATCAGGCTGGCCTCGGTGAAACGGGGGGGGGGCTGGGTGAAATGCTGTTCAGGCTGCAACTTGTGCAGGTCTAAGACTTCGTTGGCTGCCAGCGCGGGCAGCGTTTTCTCATCTTCTTCGCGCGGCCAGACCGCGTAGAAGCCAGGAAATTTGAGATGCGAACCGCTGGCGCGGAAGACGTACTGCGCCGCCACGATATCGGCGCGCACCGTGTCAAAAACGGCCGGGGTCATAAAACTGGCCACGAAGCGCCGCCAGATCAGGTTATACAGTTTGAACTGGTCAGGGGTCACATGCGGCTTGACAATCTGCGGCGTGAGGGTGACATCGGTCGGGCGAATGGCTTCATGCGCGTCCTGGGTAGTGGCTTTGGCTTTGCCGGTGCGCCCCTGCCCAACATAGGGCTGACCGTATTCCTGACCGATATAGGCCTTGACTCTGGCCTGAGCTTCCTCGGAGATACGGGTGGAGTCGGTACGCATGTAGGTGATGAGACCTTGATGACCGCGCTCGCCCATTTCAATGCCTTCATAGAGCTGTTGCGCGAGACCCATGGTTTTTTTGGGCTTAAAGTAGAGCCGCGACGATGCGTCCTGCTGCATAGTACTGGTGGTATACGGCAGATATGGCTGGCGGCGCTGCTCTTTCTCCTCGACCTTCAAGACGGTGTAGGCCGCGCCTTTCAAATCGGCCAGGATGGCGTCGGCTTCTTCTTTGGAACTAATCTTGATACGACCCTTAGCCACCTGGACCGCTTTGGCCCCATTCTGCCCATTGAGGTGCCCGCCTTCAGAGCCGTTGCCAGCCCGCTCTTCTCCGTCAGTCGCGCTCTCTTCGCGGTTGAACTCGGCAATATCTTTGAGGCGAGTGATGAGATTGGCTTCAAAGCGTTCCTGCTCTCTGTGTTTACTCAGCAGAGCAGTGATACTCCAGTACTCCTCTGGAAGAAAGGCGCGTATCTCGGCTTCACGGTCGCAAATGAGCCTGAGAGCCACCGATTGGACACGCCCGGCGCTTGTTCCCGACTGAATGCGCCGCCAGAGCAATGGGCTGATCTTATAACCGACCAGGCGATCCAGCACCCGGCGCGCCTGCTGCGCGTTGAAGAGGTCTTCATCGATCTCCCGTGGCTTCTTGATGGCCTGCTGCACCGCCCCTTTGGTAATTTCATTGAAGACCGCGCGATGCGGATGCTGCAAGCCCAGGGTTTCTTTTAACGACCACGCGATAAATTCGCCTTCGCGGTCAGGGTCAGGAGCCAGGTAGACTTCATCAGCGCGCCGCGAGGCCGCCTTGAGTTCATCAATCAATTTATCTTTTTTCTCGATAACTTCGTATTGGGGCGCGAAATCTTTGCGCGTATTGACGCCCAGCCCCTTTTTGGGCAGGTCGATAATATGTCCCATGGAGGCGCGCACTTCAAAATCGCGTCCCAGAAATTTTTCGATTGTTCTTGCTTTTGCCGGTGACTCTACAATAACGAGTTTTTTTGCCATTCCCTTTACCCTGATGTTTATTTAGAAGGGCGACTCATCAACCCCGCCGCGCGAGGCGACGCCCTAGAGATTCTGCGCACATATGCACGAGCCATCTCATTGCATAGAATAGCATATCCTGACAAGTGGTTTAGCTACTTCAATATACGCATAAGATGCTTACGTAAGGATAACATACGTTGTCTAGTATATATTCCTTTTCGGGTGGATGTTATTTTTCGCACGGAACAGCCAAGTATAGTAGTGGCTGGGCTTGCCCCAGCCATGCCAAATAACACCCACCCCCTGCACTTGACTGGATTTGTCCCGACCATGCAAAAATAACACCCATCCCCTTCACTTGACCGTGCTTGCGCTCGCATGCTATGCTGCGACTGTTAATATAGTAGTACAAACAGCTAGTTGGAGAAGATTATGCCTGAAAAGAAGCCATCTCCACCTGTGGAAGGGGAGGGGCGAACGCGACGTAGGAAAAGCGACCCACCATCATCACCATCTATACTTACCCGTCAGGCTGCCAACGGCAAACGTCCCGCGAAACGTCAACGCAGCTCGCTGCGCGCAGGGCTGGCTGTTCTAGGAGGACGAGCGGCAGGCGCATTCAGCCGCCGCTTACACCTGGGCGGCGGCACCAGCATTACCGGGATAGTAGCCCAACGCCTCTATCCCGACATTGTGAGCCATTTATCCACGCAGCTGGCCTATGGCAGTGTTTTGGTAACGGGTACAAATGGCAAAACGACCACCAGCGGGTTTATCGCGGCCATTTTGAGCGATGCGGGGCTGCGGGTCTGGCGCAATCGAGAAGGTTCCAACCTGATGCGCGGCATCGCGGGCGCGCTGGTGATACGGGCGCAGCCCAATGGAAATTTGAGGCGCTCGGGACAGGCAATCTCCATTTTTGAGGTCGATGAAGCGGTTGTGCCGCAAATAGTGCAGAAAGTTCCCCTACGTGTGGCCGTCTTTAATAACCTGTTCCGCGATCAACTCGATCGCTACGGTGAAGTGGATACAGTAGCGTCGCGCTGGCAGCAGGCGATACGCGTGCTGCCAGAAAGTACCATCCTGGTTCTCAACGCGGATGATCCGGCCATAGCCCATCTTGGAAAGTCCTATCCCGGCAAAGTGGTGTATTTCGGCATTGATGACGCATCGCTCGACCTGGCTGTCCAGGGAAACTCGTCCGATCGACATCAGACCATCGATACACGCACCTGTATTCAATGCGGAAGTGACCTCACCTATACCATGCGCATCTATAGCCACCTGGGGCATTACATCTGTTCAAATTGTGGAAATGCGCGCCCCCCGGCTGATGTGCGAGCAATCAGCGTCACTATCAATGCCTTTGATCAAATGCGCATCACGGTAGCTACTCCTACACAGCAAGGTGAGATCGTGATACCCTTACCGGGGTTTTATAATATCTACAACGCCCTGGCAGCCATTGCCGCAGCACAGGCATTACAGATCAACTGGGAGCCGATTGTCTCCGGCATCCAGCAGTTCAAACCCGCTTTCGGCCGTGGGGAGCGTGTGCAGATAGGTGGCCGCACGATACGCATTTTACTGGCGAAAAATCCCACCGGGTTCAACGAGGTATTGCGCACCCTCTTTAGTGAGGGAGAAAAACGCCATATGTTGGTGATGTTGAATGACAATATTGCGGATGGCCGCGATGTTTCCTGGATTTGGGATGTAGACTTCGAGCGTATGGTGCGCCATACCGAGACATTAACTGTGACGGGCACGCGCGCGTTCGATCTGGCATTGCGTCTGAAATACGCAGGTATAGCCGCTCAAGATATGCAGCTTATTCCGATCGCTCCCCTTTCATCAACTAACAAAAGTGCATTACCGGCACGCGCAGGCAAACCTGGCTTACGAGGAAGTATATCCGGCAGGACAATAGTTGAGAGACCGGCGTCAATACCCCGAGGAAAGCGTCCTTATGGATTGGCATACGCTTTAGATACAGCGTTGCAACAAACCCCCACAGGAGAAACATTGTTCGTCGTTCCAACGTATACTGGATTGTTGGAACTACATCGTGAACTGGAACGACGTGGATTAACGCCTCACTACTGGGAGGAAAAAGGCCCGTGAACGATAACAGCAAGCCTCAATTCACGTTGACGCTGGGACACTTGTATCCCGACCAATTGAATTTATACGGTGATCGAGGGAATATCCTCACTTTGCAACGACGCTGCCAATTGCGCGGTATCGGGCTGCGCGTGGTCAGCCTGGGCATCGGGGATGCGCTGGCCCCCGATGAATACGATCTCCTGTTTATTGGTGGAGGTCAGGATAAAGAGCAGGCTCCTGTGGCGCAGGACCTGTACGAGATGAAGGGTATCGGCCTGTGGGCGGCTGTTGAGGACGATATGCCCGTGCTGGCGGTCTGTGGTGGATACCAATTGCTTGCGCACTACTACCGGCCCGCCAGTGGTGCCGATATGCGCGGATTGGGCATTTTTGATGCATGGACGATTCATAAAGGCATCCATGTTCCTCGTTGCATTGGAGATATCGCTATTGCCTGGAACGGTAGTACACTGGTAGGTTTTGAAAATCACGGAGGTCGAACGTATCTCGGTACAGCGAAACCCCTGGGTAAAGTGCTCAAAGGGCATGGCAACAATGCAGAGGATCGTACGGAGGGAGCTGTTTACCGGCATGCCTATGGGACGTATCTGCATGGGTCGCTCCTACCGAAAAACCCACATTTTGCTGATTACTTATTGGCATTAGCGCTTCAACGTTCCTATCAACTGAATGATTCTGAGATAATGGAGATTTTTTCCAGGAATCCTTTGCTTGAGGATCGAGTAGAGTCAGGAACGTGGAAACGCGTTGAGAGGAAAAATGGCGCGAGCACTGTGGTAAGCGGCACATTGACTGCTCCTCCCGCTCTGGATGATACTCTGGAGTGGACAGCCCACGCCTCGATGCTTGAACGTTTAGGATTACACCATGCGGCAGGAGCCGCGTTACGTCACCTGTAGGGATCAACGTACCCATACCTGGTGACCGGGAAGGTCTTATGAGTGTTGATCGCACGTTAGCACGATGCTCTTTTTGCGGGCAACGCCCACCAGAAGTCCGGCGGATGGTAGCCGGGCCTGGTGCTGCATATATCTGTGATGTCTGCCTGGAACTGTGCCAGGAAATTCTGCAAGATCCAACATCTTTTTCTTCCAAAGCTCTCGAATTGGCTTCGCGTCCTCCAGTGGTCATCGCGGCGCCACAAGCGCTAGCACAATCACAGGCAACACTTGCGAATCGAGAGCCGATGCGCACTGTTACGCTTGAACTGGAACAAAAGCAACAGGAGCAGACATTGATGTTGCACCAGTTGCAATTGTATGAGAAGCATTTTGAACTGCATTACCTGTGGATTCGGCCACCTTTTACCGAGGGTTTTGCCTTTGTTCCACGCATCCTCTTCCTGCTCACCGATAACAACGGCAACCGTTGGGCAGGAGACCGTGGCGGGATGTTGTTTGAGCGCTCGGAGCTGAGCAGCGATCCTCGCCAGGCAATCTATCAAGGGTATGCGCGCTTTAGCCCTCCCCTGCCGGCCAATACGCATCACTTGACTTTGCGGGCGACCGATCCACTCAGTTCATTTGCGGATGAGCCACTGCAACCCTGGCAGTTTGAGTTCGAGTTCTAGCAATCGAATGAAATGCGCCCGCCTGGAAGATGCTTCGCCAGAGCGGGCGCATTTCATTCTATCCATCCGAAACACATGGTTCGAAGTTATTCAGGGACTCCCTCCAGGGCTGGGACCAGTAAACCGTAGCCGCCCTGGTCTAGACGGTACATGACATTGACGCTTCGAGTCTCTTCATTGAAGAACGGGTAGAAATCGAGCTTGTGGGCCTCCATCTGCGCAATCACTTCGCGGTCATTCATGGGTTTGGTTGCGATGTGTCGAATCTCCACAATCTTTGACCAGATCTCCTCATTGCGCTCCTCGTCAAGTGGCTCCGCCGCCTGTTCCTCCTTGGGCAACTGCTCCTCTTGCAGGGAGATGAGATCACCGGAGCGTGAGAGAGCGAGTACTCTCATGGGAGGAGCATGATGCCGACGTGCTGTCTGGCGATCTTTTTGACGGCCCAACTGCGTTGTCACTTTATCCAGGACAAGATCAAGAGCGATAGTCGCGTTGAGCGCGCTGACTTCACTACGAATAGGGTGGGCGCTATTGGAGAGCGCGATCTGCACCGAGAAACGATCACGGGCGCTGCGCGTCTGCTCCTCCGCGACAGTCACCTCAATACGAGCATCAGCATTGATCAGGCGGGAGAGACGCTGTACTTTGCGTTCGATATGCTGACGCAACCGGGGTGGGACATCCATCTGTTTCCCTTTGATGATGATTTGCATGGCTTGCCTTCTCTTTCCAATCCAACGATAGGTCAAAACCAGTGGAACGGGGAGTTCCAACGCCGGGATACGAAGAATTGTCTACCTCTATTATACCACCGCAATTGAAAAAAGGAGGGAAAGCGCCAAAAGTCCCGCTATTTTTGCATGAAAATCCTGTTACGAAACGAGAAAAATTGATACATCTTGGTATTGCATGATGAACATTTTGTCATCTTTCCGTGAGAAAGATTCATAAAATGTTCATCGTTTGATGGTATGCTGTTAGAGGTAAAATTCGCACAAATATTTGATTCGTATTGTGGGAGGGCCAGTGGCATATGACTCAGTTACCAAGCGACCAGCATATCACCTATCAATTGCAGTATCGTAAATGTGGAAAGCCTTCATGCAGCACCTGCCGCGATAGGCAGGGACATGGACCGTACTGGTATGCGTATTGGCGCGAGGGTTCGCGTTTACGCTCTGGATACATCGGGAAAGTTTCCCCCAACGCCAGCCTATGCTCTCCGGCGTTAGTCACAACCTGAGCCTTTCATCATCCCACAGAGCAACTCGCCAGCTATAGCTTCGTGCAAACCTACACCCTCTAAACGCCTGTTTCACCTGTGATAAAATATTGTTTAACATGTGGTATGGCAAGACACCGACGAGCACCTACCAGGATTGCTCAGGGTGTTACACTTTTATGAAGCAGGTTTTATTATCTGCAATACTTCTTTGGGGAGCGAGTTGGGATGAAATGTCCATTTTGTGGAGGCACTGAATCGCGCGTGAAAGATTCGCGCGATGTCGGTGATGCTATTCATCGTCGTCGTGAATGCGAGCAATGCAAAGGGCGCTTTAGTACCTATGAGCGAGTTGAAAAATCTCAGTTAATGGTTATCAAACGCGACCAACGACGAGAGCCTTTCGATCGGCAGAAACTTTTTATTGGAATCAGCAAGGCATGTGAGAAACGCCCATTGTCGGTCAATGAGATCGAAAACGCGGTTGAAGAAATCGAGCAGGAACTCTATCGACAGGGGAAGCAGGAAGTTCCCGGCAGCGTGATCGGCGAGCTGGTAATGGATCGTTTGCGTCAGATGGACAAGATCGCTTATATTCGTTTTGCCAGTGTCTACCGCTCCTTCGGCGATGTCGAAACCATGTTTGAGGAAATACAAAACCTGCTGAATCGCGATAAAAATGAATAACGAGGGATAACTTCTCTCATCGTAGAAAGCTGGTGCACCGAGTTCTTACGATGAGAGAAGTTATTAGAGAAGTATTAATGTAGAGGCTGGCCTTCGGCCTTGCGGAGTCGCCTGCTAAGAGTGGACAGCATCTTGAGCGCGATTTCGGGATGGCTGCGGACGGTTGTGCGAAACTCCCAGACAGGCAATAACAAAGCGGTAACATCAGTCACCGCGGTAACAGTGGCCGAACGAGGCAAATCATCTAACAATGCCATCTCACCTATTACACTTCCTGGGCCAAAGTCCCCCAGGTTTTCTTCCGCCCTATCAGGGTTGACCGCCTGTGTGATTTTGACATGGCCGCTAATAATGACATATAACCCAACCCCGGTATCGCCCTGCTTAATTAACGGGGTGCCGGCGCTGTACTTGCGCTCCTGGCAACTGCGAGCGAGAGCCTGCAATTCCTTTTTATCCAGGCTAGAAAAGAAATCAACGCGCGCTAGGGTATCTTCATGCATGAGGTGGCTCCTTTACGGTTAAATAAGGTTACTGCAACTATCTTACCACAACCATCCTGCTCTGTCACCGGGCTGGTTCTATGCAGTTCAACGCGGAAGGTACGCCAGC
>VBHV01000320.1 GCA_005881995.1 Chloroflexota bacterium
ACGCCGCCTGGGGCGTTTCATCCAGCGTCTGAATGGACAGTTCCTGGCAGGACCGGATGTTGGAACCACGATCCAGGATATGGACGTAATCGCGCAAGAATGTTCCTTCATTGTTCCCGCCTCCGAAGAGAAGGGCGGATCAGGGGATTCGAGCCTAGCCACCGCTATGGGTGTGGTACAGGCCATGCGTGCTTGCCTGCAAGCGCTGTTCGGAAACTCTGATCTGCAAGGGCGCACCGTTGCCATTCAGGGAGCAGGAGCCGTGGGACGAGCCGTCACGGAACGCTTAGTCCAGGCAGGAGCAGTAGTCACTATTGCCGATATCGACGGTGAACGCGTCGAACAGGTCGCGGCAGATTACGGCGTGAACATGGCGCATTCTGATGAGATCGCCTATCTTCCCGTCGATATCTACTGTCCGTGCGCTCTGGGGGCGATACTCAACGACACGACCATTCCCAATTTGCAATGCCAGATCGTGTGCGGTTCAGCCAACAACCAGCTTGCCGAAGCACGCCACGGCGAGATGCTGGCGCAACGCGGCATCCTCTACGCCCCAGACTACATCGTCAATGCTGGGGGCGCGCTCTGGAGTATCGAGAGTCTTGCTCCTGGCGGCTTCGACCGGCAGCGCGCCCAGGCGGCGGTCGCATGCATCTATGAGACAATCACTATGGTAATAGACCTGGCAAGGGAACAGAACATCTCGACCGCTCGCGCCGCTGATCTTCTAGCGGAGCAACGTATTGCCACAGCCCGCACAGAATGAGGTTCACATTTTGCGCGAGAAAGCTGCTACAGTACCAGGGCAGGGGCAAGCCCAGCCCGTACCCTATACGGTGGGGTGGTCGTGCATCGTATAGGGTACGGGCTGGGCTTGCCCCTGCCCTGGAAATCCTTGCTTCAACGTACCCTTTCTCGAAACATGATGCGCAAAAGGGTTGTCCAAAGATTGAGCTAAGGGAATCCTTGCTTCAACGCACCCTTTCTCGAAACATGATGCACAAATGAGTTGTCCACGTGAGAAATTTATCCAGTCTGTGAGAGACTGGTTCGACGCAGTAGGAAGCGCAGCAAAGAAGACCGGTCAGCCATCCTACCTCCACCTTTGAGCCTCTAAGCACCCAGGCTAGGCCTGTGCAGATGACGTAGCCCGTTCTTCAGTGGAGGTGCCCCCTTTTGTTCGCAAGACGACAATGATTGCTGTCGTAACTCCAAAGGTGGCGATAGCTACCACAGCAGGCAGCAAAATCGATTCTCCAAGCGCAATGGTAAGGAGGGCAGCAAGAAAACTCAGACCGTTGAAGACACCAGCCATCACCGAGGGATAGCGGATCTCCTGCCAGCTACGAGAGCGAAGCTCGAAGACTCCCATAACGGCATACCCCAGGGTTGCGGCTCCCGCCTGCCGATAGAGAAAGAGATCTGTTACTTTAAAGCCAAAAAGATGGTTAATTTGTGGATAGAACAAAGGCGTGAGGCCAAATGCGGTTGCCAGGACGGTTGCGATCACAATGAACGTCACGACCCAGGATGCGATATTCGGTGCCGGTTTCTCATCCTGCCGATGGCGATAGAGCAGCGTCCCAGATATCCCTACGATTACAAGAGACGCAGCCAGAATCAGGTAGACGACAGGCCTCACTCCTCCACTGGTGGGACTGACAAGTTCAACGCAACAGGCGTAAAGAGAGGCCAGGTTAAATGTGAGAACCGCGATCACGATGAGCCTGACAGCTGCCCATGTTCCTTGCCGAATACCCAATCCAAGCGCTACTGCATAGCCAAAACTTGCTGCTCCTGCCAGCCGACCAATGAACAGATCGTTGCCGGGAAACCCCGTGAAGGCTGCGAATGATCCTGGCGTGAACAGGGGGAACAGTCCAAAGAAAGCGCCACCGGCTAAAGGGAGAGCAAGTAGCCATCGCTCAAGACCACTCAAGCGGGAAGAGATATTCATAACGTTCACCATTCCTTCTTTAAATGTGATACAAAATGGTTATACTATCTCTTCTCTGTACGTGTTGATAATCTATACAGATCATTCAGAAACTGGTTTGACGAGAGTTACGAGTTACTTTGGCGGCCCGCGCCGAATACGTGCTCGATACTTTTCAAACGACTCTCCCGAGCCTTCTAATTCAATCCACCATGTCGCTCCGGCTTCTTGATATGCCTGGACGATCTCAGATCCATTTTGCGCACCGGCCGGGATTTCACCATTCACCGCCACGTCAAAAGGATCGGCACTCTCTCGATAAGTTCTGATATATGCAACAATTTCACGTACCTCTTCAGGTGTCAGCAGTTCACCCGTTACCTGGTTGACCGTCATCAGGTAGATGCCATCCCAGCGTGCCGCTCTGCGAAGTGGTTTGCGTTTTGGCCATCCGCCGGCGAGCCAGACGGGGATGCGTGGCGATTGAAGCGGTTTGGGAAACATTTGTGCATCATTGACCTGGTAATGTCTCCCCTGGAAGCTGTAAGG
>VBHV01000321.1 GCA_005881995.1 Chloroflexota bacterium
TGTGTTGTCTGGCCTATGAAAACGATACCTACATCCAGGCGAAGCAGGATATGCCGCCGGTCGGCTCTATGTTGGATACGCCTAGTGGCCAGGGACGGGTTGTCTCAATCAATGTGCCGAAATCATCGGTTGAGGTCATGCTGGAAAGCGGCGCGATCATTCAGGTACCACTCCAACAGGAGAGAGTGGGCGGCTGTAGTTCATGTGGTGCGAAGGGTGGAGGATGTGGAAGTGGGGGCTGCGGTTCATGTGGCGCGAAGGGTGGAGGATGTGGTTCTTGTGGGACGAAGGCAGGGAATGGAGGAGGATGTGGCACTTGCGGTACCAAACGAAAGGCAACCTCTCAATTAGTCGAAGAATGACGCTTATAGCTCGTTGTAAGGATTACCCATCCACCCAGGTGGATAGAGAGGAGAACCTATGTCATTGGAACAGGATAACAAACACGCTTCGTGGCCAGATTCCAGTACCGTAAGTTGGGATGCGCAATCCGTTTTCGTAGATACTGATGATCCGGTGCATCCCGCGCTGCTGGATGATGAGCAGGATCAAGAAGATTTGCAGGCATCGTATCCGAGTACGGATAGCGATGTCGAGATGTGGAATCAGGCTCCACTTTTTAGCTGGCAGACGCTACAGCGATTGGCGCGGCAGTTCTCTCCGGTGCTTGTGCCGGTGCCTTTTGCACTCCTGATCTTCCTCTTTGCATTACCGGCGGCTTCGAGAAATCTGCCCCTTGTACCTCTAGCCATTATCCTGCTGGGGCTGGTCGTCGTCCAGGGGACATGTCTCTACTACGCGGGTTCAAACGATAGTCTGTGGACCCTGTTCACTATTGCTGGCTATCTTCTCTTCGTGCTTGTCGGGGCCTATGCTCTCTTTGGCCTGGGAGGCAGCCTGTTTTTATTCGTTGTAATACTTATCGTTGGCGCAATTATGGGCGGACGCGCAATCCGCCAGGTACCGGAGGGACATGCTGATATCGTGCTGGCCTTTGGTAGATATGAGCGCACCCTTTTTCCAGGCCTCAACTTTGTGTGGCCCTGGGAAAAAATTTATAGCCGCTTAGATACGAAGGAGACAACCTGGACCACCCCGGCGATACGTGTAAGCAACATTTCGCGCGACCAGGATATAGATATTGTTGCCACCATCACCTATCAGTTATTGCCGGAAGACGCGCACATTGCCGCGCTCAACATCAAGAACTGGGAAGAGGACCTGCGTAAGCACTTCGTGGGCACAATCAAAAGCGTGGTGCATGAACTCGCGCCGGCCGATTTTGTGGCGTGGGCGCATCATGTACATTCGCGCATGTCATCGTCTATGGAAGATATCACCGACCTTAGCACGGAGACACGCTGGGATCGATTAAATGCTGTATTGCGCAGACGCTTACAGGATCAAGTGGCAACGCGCGGCATACAGGTGAATCTGGTACATGTCGAGGATATTACATTGATACCGCACCTGGCACCTGTCGGGGGACCACCTCCTGGCGCCATGGCGCGGCCCGTGGATATGGGCATGGCACGCGGCGCAGTGCCGCCACCAGTCCCCGTGCAAGCGCAGCCAGCCAGGCAGGCGCAAATGCAGATGCCGGTACAAGCGCCGGCACCCGTGCCCATCCCACTTCCTCCACCCGACACTACAGCCCCTGTTCCCAAAGAGTCCATGTTCGAAGCGCTGATCGAGACCTATAACCTGGTACGCACTGGAGTGATCACTGATCCGGATACGATTTTTGACCTGGCAGGACGTTTTCGCGCAATCTCCAATGACCCGGAGGCCAGTAAGAACTTCCATTATGATGCCGTGCGGGCTGCCAATACCCTGTACCAGCGCGCCTCTACTCTAAGGCCATCGATGCCCAGGCATGCAGGCAACGCTGACCTTGTCACACAACCTGAACGGCCGGTGCGCCGCATCCCTAACGACAATTTGATGGCAGGGGGGTAAAGTGCTTCTCCCTCGGACTGATGCTGCCTCTTGTAGCGTAAGGCGTCAAGGGGCAGCGGCTCCCTCTGTCGTGTCTCCATGATTAAGGACCCGGCCCTCCAGGAATATTACCAGAAATGAAATAACTATGACGACAAAAGTGAGCCAGAAAGTTATCACGCTAAAATTGTACCCGTTATAGGAAATTGGTTTAAAATCGGGAGCTAATATGGTAAAACCGGCTACACTCCACGCGATTAAACTACTCACAGGAAAAACTATTCTGCCGCCAAAGTAGGCTATTTCTGTTCTCCTCCGTTGTTTTTTATTATTCTGGTAGTTTTGCCAACCAATCGAAGCAATTGAAGCGGTTTGCTGGTCTACTGAAACATTGCCCTCGATATTTACGCTGATAAACCTGGCTAACCTGACAAGGACATAGGAGTTGGCAATGTAGGCCAGTAATAAAAAGAGCGATAAAAGAGAGTAAAGCATCTCTAAGTACACACCTGCAAACGTGTTAGTAAAGGCAAAAATCGCTCCAAATGCTGCCAATGCTAATGTAATGATTGAATATCTCACCGTGATGCGTTGGACAATTTCTTCTCTGAGCGAGTCGTATTCATGAAGTAAAAAATCGCTCTTGGAGATGATTTTCCCCTTTGATACATGATTTTCTGTTTCGCTTGAATCGCTTGTTGTTTCGTCGTCAGGCATCGCTATCCCCTTTCAAAG
>VBHV01000322.1 GCA_005881995.1 Chloroflexota bacterium
AGCTCTTCATACATTTGAGGAGCTATCGCACAAACTGGCAGAGGCGGCACAGGATGAGGTATCAATGCTCTTGAGACGCTTTGAACAGGCGCAGGAGGACCTTGAACGCCTGAGTTACTATGAGGCGGATGCGCGCGCCGAGCAGCTGATTGCCGGTCTCAAGCTGGGCGGCGTCACCCTCGATCGCCTGGTTAGCACATTGAGCGGTGGACAAAAAACGAAACTGGCCCTGGCGCGCTTGCTGTTCCAATCGCCCGACTTACTGCTGCTCGACGAGCCTACCAACTTCCTTGACGTAGAGGCCACAGGCTGGTTGATGGACTACCTTGACCACTACCGGGGCGCGCTGCTCATCATCTCGCATGACCTGGATTTGCTTGATCACAGCATTAACAAAGTGCTGCGTCTTAATGAATTTACGCATAAACTCGAAGAGTATCGCGGCACCTATTCCAACTACCTGACCGTCACAGGTGATGCCCTGGCGCTGATGGAACGCACCAAAGCGCAGCAGGAACGCGAAATTGCGCGCCTGCGCAAAACCTCTGAGAAGTTGCGCGGCTACGGCGCAAGCCGCGTAAGCCAGCGTATCTCGGTGGACAAACGCATTGCCACCCTTGAATCGAGCAAGCCGAGTCTGCCGCAGGCTAGCCGCCGTATCAAGATCGATTTTCCGGTACGCCAACCAAGTGGCCAGATCGTACTGCGCGCCGATAAACTGACCAAACGCTACGGCACAAAGGAAGTTTTCCGCCATATCAGCTTCCAGGTTGAACGCGGGCAGCGCCTGGTTGTGATCGGTCTCAACGGCGCGGGCAAAACCACGCTGATGCGCACGCTGCTTGGCATTACCACCCTCAATACTGGCATAGTCACAATGAGCGACCGGGTGCGGCTGGGGTACTATGCGCAGGAAAATGAGGGGCTCGATTATAGCAATACCGTGCTCAACGAGGCCATGGCCGTGCTGCCTACCGATAGCAAACGCGTGCGCGGCGTACTCGGACGCTTTCTCTTTAATGGAGATCGCGTTTTCCAGCAGGTAGGCACACTCAGCGGCGGTGAGAAGACGCGCCTGGCCCTGGCAAAAATGGTGCTTGATGGGCCAAACCTTCTCATCCTCGATGAGCCGACAACCCATCTTGACGTCATGTCGCGTAATATTATCGGCGAGGCATTGGGTAACTACAACGGCACCATCATCGCCGTAACGCACGACATTGATTTTGTGCGCCACCTGCGGCCCGACACGCTCCTATCAATGCCGGAGGGGAGGATGATGCCATACGATGTCAAACACGATGAGTTGTTGAAACGAGCATAGTTTACGAGATGCCAGCGCTCGATGGCTTGTTCTCACTGCTCACTCAGGAGTGGGAGCAAGTCATCGATGCTGCGCACGATTTGCTGGCCCTTGCCACAGATGCCCCAGATTATGTTATTCAAAGCGCCGCGCTTGTCATCGGTAATACCAAAGCAAGGCTTACCTAGCGCGTACATATATCCCAGTTCCGCGCTCGTCCCTGAATCTTGATCAGCACCTGTTAAAAGTGCTACGCACAGATCACAGGCGTTGAGCGCGTCAATATCGATTTCAAAAATACGCAGGCGCTCTTCAAATGAACCGAGTCTCACCAGGCCAGCATCACGATGAGGGAGAAATGTGCTATAGCCTGCGTTTTCGAGCGTTTCCGCGATGCGTTCCAGGTACCAGCGTTCATGCGTATTGAAAAGTGGGCCTGCAATATAGATGGATTTCACGCTTTTCCTCCAGATTGTGGACTACAGACATATTGTACCGCGTCCAGGTGACAAATGTCCTGTATCGAAAAAAATCACTTGACAGGACTCGAAACGCGTGCCATAATGTCAATGTCACGAAAAGTCAATCACCTGAATCATCACGATTGGGTGCGCCTGTCTGTCGTGTAGTGCAGCACTCGTAGGCCACGTTAAAGTGGCTCCCCTCAAGGATTCCATTTCCTGGAGCAAGTAAAACCAACAAGGATTTTTACGCCCATGTATCTACATGGTCATGCGAAATCCTGGTTGATCTACGTGAGCAAGCTCTTCTGAAAGAGCAAGCAAACGGATTTTCTGACAAGAGAAAACTGACCAGAAAATCACTTGACAGGCCACTAGAAATGTGACATACTACGTGGGCTGAAGTAAATGAGCGAACTACTCGTTCTACCTCATTTGCGAAGTAATAGCCAGCAGGCTAAAATCAGTACCTTGACAATTGAAAAGTGGAAAGCAGAACAGCAAGAGGAAAGGAACATGAGCAGTTCCTGTCAATCAATCAATGAACGAATGCAATCTGCGAACAAGCCAAGTACGAGACAACACAAGCAAGCACTTGGCCTGGATCGCTCACCTCAAGACACGTTGCACCTGTGCAAGCAGGTGTGGCTATAGATGCTTTGGATGGCGAGTTTGATCCTGGCTCAGGATAAACGCTGGCGGCGTGCCTAACACATGCAAGTCGAACGCCCTGGCTGACTTCGGTCAGCCAGGGAGTGGCGGACGGGTGAGTAACACATGGGTACCTACCTTTCAGTGAGGAATACCGGCGAGAAATCGCCGACAAGACCGCATAGGCTTGAGGAGGGAGACCTCTGCAAGCAAAGCTCTTTTCTGAGGGCACTGGAAGCTGGGCCTGTGGCCGATTAGCTAGTTGGTGGGGTAAACGCTCACCAAGGCGACGATCGGTAGCTGGT
>VBHV01000323.1 GCA_005881995.1 Chloroflexota bacterium
TAGTGAGAATAATTTGATGTACGCGGTCTTTCCAGAGCTGATATGTAAGAGCACGCCCTTTGTCTACCAGCAGGTCCTGCTTCAGTCGGCGAGGTTCAAAAAGTATCTTCCGATAAGCCGGGGAGCCCTTTTTGTAATGTAAGTCTGCTGCCTCTGCCTCGCGTACTGCACAATCGGCTAAAACGCCGTCCAGCTCATAGATAATCAACGGATGTTCATAGCGCATCATATATATTCCTTTTCTCACTTGTTCTCTTCAACCCGTCCAGGAAGTTGGCTCATGTGAACCGTAAAGCCATTGGGGTAGTGTATCAACACGGCGTCTTCTGGCAAGACCACCTCGTGCTGTGCTGCCCAACGATACGCTTCTACCCATGCTCCCTGTTCATCCTCTGCATACGTCGGTACTAGATGGCTCGATATCAAATGGCTCGCTTCCCTTCTCTGATAGGCTAACATCCACAGCGTTTTCGTGATCTGCATGCTCAAGTTTCCTCTCTTTGTTCCGATAGTGCAATCTAAGTACGTACTTAGGAATATATACTGAGCATGGTACTTCTGTCAATACAGACTTGCTGGTACAATCCACACAACACCGCCCCTATGGGAGAGCTAATGATACGCTTGCGAGTCAAAGAGGTCGCTCAAGCCAAAGGGTTCAGCTTGGGGAGATTATCGCGTGCCTCGGATGTGGCCTATAACACCGTGAAAGCCATCTATCTAAACCCGTACAAGGAAGTCACCACCACCACGCTCAATAAGTTAGCGACGGCGTTGGGCGTGCCTGCCTCCGAATTGCTAGAGGATGTCCCAGGGGAATAAGGGACGATTGTACATCAGAGGGGAAAAAGTACAATACCAACAAACAATCCGCGTTTAGCAGACCCTTGATGGATGAACTAACCAGAAGACCGAGATCCTTTTCTTGAAAGGGTTATGGACGAAAGAAGTATTAACTATCCCGGCTAGCTGGCAAGGACCCATCGATATCCACAAACAGTTTTCTGAGAGATGGCAAGCGATGGATCTGGTCGAAAGCCAGATCCATCGCCTCCTTGGTCAATTTGACCTCCATTTGATAGATGGTGGTCACCAAGCAGACTACGGGATGGCTGCTTTTCAAGGTCATGATTCTGGCATACTGGATCACCGCCTCCACCGAATCAAACAAGGCTCCATTCCAGTGCTGTTCGATCGGGTTGTATGTGACTGTGATAGGGAGGAGATGAGGCCAGGCAGACGATGAGATGATAGCCCTGCGCAAACTCCACGAGCCGCTACATGAACTGAATGCGCTGACTGTAGCTCTACTTTTAATTCTCTCTAGGCTGACTCGATACCCCTTGCTTCAACACAAAAGGCTGTAATCTCCACACCAGCCCATTATTCAAAATGACTGCTAAGAAGTCATTCCATGTGGCGTTATGTTGATCTCTGATATTCCTATACTCTGACCAGGAGAGAGTGCCATCCTTTGAGTTTTCCAAAGCCATAATCAAGGCCGCCTGAAACTCTACATCGAACTCATGTTGCTGTAATTTCTGCAAAGATCTACTACCATCAGTAATAAGCAGTCCCCACCCGTTTTGTACACAATACTGATGCAAAGCCGACCACTTAGTAAGATTTTCATGTAGAGCCATCTGATATCGCGGCTTTATTTCAACCACAACTCCTCTGCCATCCTCGATGACAAAAAATACATCTGGATAATAAATACGCGATGCCCCATCAAGTTCATAAGGGATTACGAAAGGTTGCTCCTGATAAAGCACAATCTCTTTTATCTGCTCCAACTTAAGGAGAAATTGCAATTCCAATAGCGACTCATGCTGTACCTGCCTGCCCATCTTTTGGCTAAAGAAAGTACCGGACTTTCCCTCACTATCTGGCGACACTTCTCTTTGACGGCTCAGTTTGGAAACTACTTCGAATGTATGTGAACCTCTGGTCATTTCATGAGGCCAGATAATATAAGCAAGCAAGTTCTTGAAATCAGAATCTGATTTGGCCGCTCTCCTTAGAGCAATCACTTCCTGTCGATGCTGATGTATCAGCTTTGAGAGATATTCCTCAGCCTGACCTCCTCGTCCATAGAGCAAATAAATAAGTAGTGGTAGGGCATGAGTTCCCTGTGGGAGGTAGGCTAGTTCATTCCTGGCAAAATCAAAAATCCTGTCCAAATTACCTGGTTCCGCTGGTCTAACTGTCCTCTCCAAATAAAGCAAAAGGCGCGCACTAGCTTCGGCGAGCTGGCCTTTGCTTATTTGCCTCCTACCTTTGAAATAAATCTTACGATGCACTCGTTGGAGAATTTGACGAATTCTTTCTCCAGAAACTCCAAGAGCTTGACCAACTTGATCGAGAGTATGAGGTTCTCCGTTTGCAAACCCATATCTCAAGTCAAAAATATGGCTTTCTCTTGATGTGAGCGCTTCATCTTGTACGAGTGTGAAATACTCAGCGAAGTTGTCATCTGAAGGTATCATTAAGTTTCAACTATCCTGCCCAAGCTACAACTCATACCCCCGCCCCACCCAGTACTGCCAATCCTCAATCGCCTGCTGCGTCTCCTCATCCCCCTGAACACCCTCCAACTGCATCAAAGGAACACCAAACTGATGGGATTTCCACTGGATCAGCACGAACATCTCATGCTTGCAATCCTCTTCTGGAGGCATTCCCACGACTTCGACTTCATCTCCTGGTTGTAAAGGCGAGATCGCGCGCCTGGCGACACACCGGGCAGAAAACGGAAAATGTAAGTTTCCTTCGAGATAGTAATACCATCCCATCGCTTGCTCTTCAGGACCATACGCGTCCACAATGATCTCCATCTGAATACGCTCTTCACGCGCTTCATCTTTGCCTTGACGAGTCATATGTAGAAACTCCTTCCTATTTCTTACAGAACCCTGAACTTTCTACCGTGTCCCACCTGCATTCTAAACTACACACAAACTACAAGACAAGAAGCCAGGAAAGTTACAAATTTGCTCTCACTCTTCTATCACTAAATCCCCCACCCGCCCCGATGACGAA
>VBHV01000324.1 GCA_005881995.1 Chloroflexota bacterium
CGTCCGTTTTTGGGGCCTGCGTCGCGACGTAGCCCCCATCCTTGCCCAGGCACACCTCTTGCTCATGACGAGTCTGTTTGAAAGTTTTTGCCTGGCTGCTCTGGAAGCCATGGCCTGCGGGCTGCCAGTGCTGGCCACGAACGTGGGGGGACTGGCTGAAGTGGTCGTCGATGGCCTGACGGGATTCCTGTTCCCGGTCGGTGATCTTGCCTCAGCGATCGATCTGGCCGTGGGCCTGCTGTCCGACCCAGTCAGGCGTCAAACTATGGGAAAGGCAGCCGCCATTCGTGCCCGCGGGTTCGGGCAGAAACGGATAGTCACGGCCTATGAAAAGCTGTATTCTAGACTGCTCTGTAACCGTTCACAGTGATTCATGCCTGAAGTAAGGCTGGAAGGAGAAAACAGCCATGTTGTCATCCCTGGCCGATCTTTTGAACTCCACAGCAGGGCTGCGCTTCTTGAAATCAAAAGGTATAGTCGTAGACCGGAAGGAATTTAAAGCGCAGTTACGCCCTCCGGTTACCTCGCGTTTGTGCGAGTTGTTGGAGGTAAGCAACGCCAAACCGGTATACAGTGGCCAGGAAATTTATATCGATTATCCTCGATCAGTTTTAAGTAAGCTGCTCGTTCTCCATGAGTTGGAACAAGAACCGGATGTCTTCCCTTTTTTTCTTTGGATTGATACGGACCGCTGTGGATCAGATCAATTCAGCGTACGAATAGTCTGGCCACTTCACGGTCAAAAAGACGTTATAAGAATTTCTCCTACAGCTTTCAATGCGATGGAATCAAGATTTGTCGCTATTGATCCCTCGGTCTTGAAAAAAGCTATCGACAGATTAGGCGTTTGTCTGTCTCAAGCGTCCGCCAAAGACAAAAGAAAGGCACAATCAAAATCAAAATACGACGAGCTACGCACTCTCTTCCTTCAATCAAACGCACGTACCTTGAGTGAGTTCAATCTTCATGTGACCTACTTTTTATTGAATAACCAGATGCGGATAAATCCGCGTCCCGTCATTCTTTCAAACCTCATTAATAGGGGTGTCCTCACAGACGAAGTAAACGTCTTCCTGAATCATCTGGATGACATTGTGAAGGTATTCAATGAGTCCGTGCAGTCTCTTGTGCAAAAAGGGATTGACCCACACATCAAGCCGCTCAACCCACAGTACTTGCCGCTGCATTTTTCCTGTCCAGCGGATAATAGAAGACTACGATTAGAGCATGTCATCACTGGCAAAGGCCATTTTGCTATTGCGACCTGCAAGTGCGGCGTCAATTACTCTTT
>VBHV01000138.1 GCA_005881995.1 Chloroflexota bacterium
CTTTTTCGATGCCAAGTAGATCCATCAACGCGGCAACATCATCGGCGAATAAAGTCATGGGCGATATGTCATTCGGGATATCGCTTTCGCCAAATCCCCGCCAGTCGAGCGAGACGAGACGGTATGCCTGCTCCTGGAGGAGCGCGATCATTTCGCCTTCCCACATACTGCGGTTCAGTGGAAACGCGTGCAGAAAAATCACGGGTAATCCGATGCCGTGATCGCTATAGGCGATATTAGTTTTATTGATGAATGTTTTCATTCACGTAGCTTAGCTCCATCGGCCAAATTGAGATCATCACTGCAATGAGACTGCGTCTCTACACTTTGTGTCAGCAGTGATGGAAGGAGGTGTTCGTGCGCGTGATAGGAACTGCGTACGAATGGGCCAGATTCGACGTGCCGGAAGCCCATCTTCTTACCCTCGGCTTTGAGTGCGGCGAATTCTTCCAATGGAACATAACGCTGAATAGGAAGGTGCTGGAACGATGGGCGAAGGTATTGCCCGATGGTGAGTATATCGACCTCGTGCGCGCGCATATCATGCATGACTTCGATAATCTCATCCCAGGTCTCGCCGAGCCCCAGCATGAAACCGGACTTGGTTGGCGAGGTGGGATTCATTTCTTTGGCCCACTTGAGCACCTGGAGCGAACGCTTGTAGATGGCCTGCGGGCGCACGCGCTTGTACAGCCTGGGAATGGTTTCGACGTTATGATTGAAAACGTCGGGCCTGGCATCGATCACGATCTTCAGCGCGTCATAGACACCCTTGAAATCGGGCGTCAGTACTTCGACTTTACAATCGGGGTTGAGACGGCGAATCCAACGGATAGTAGCGGCGAAAATGGCAGCGCCGCCATCTTTGAGTTCGTCACGGTTGACGGAGGTGACCACGGTATGGCGCAGGCCCATCTTTTGCACCGCTTCGGCGACACGTTTAGGTTCCTCCCAGTCAAGGCCAATTGGGCGACCGGTCTCTACAGCGCAAAAGCCGCAGCTGCGTGTGCAGACGCGCCCCAGTATCATGAATGTGGCGGTTTTGTGGCCCCAGCATTCGCCGATATTTGGGCAGCGCGCCTCTTCACATACGGTGTGCAGTTCTTTGCTGCGCATCAGTTGCTTCAGATTGTCGTAGTTTTCGCCCTTTGGAGGGCGCACCTTGAGCCATTCAGGTCGCCGCTCCGGTATGATGGTCGCCATAGTGTTTTCCTTCGTTTTATCCCCAGGGCGACCGCGAGGGTCGCCCGTACAATACGCGTTTTCCCCAGGGCGACCGCCAGGGTCGCCCATACAATACGCGCCAGATTATCTAATACACGTCGATTTCGCGTCCGTAGCTTTGCAATTTGGTGCGTACGGCCTGCAGGAAGCCGCCTGCGCCCGCGCCATCGAGGATGCGATGGTCGAACGAGAGGCACAGGTACATCATGTAACGTACGGCGATGGCATCGTCCTCAATGACGACCGGGCGTTTGACGACTGCATCCATGCTCAATATGCCAGCATGTGGCTGGTTGATAATCGGCACAGAGATAATTGTACCAAATGTGCCGGGATTATTCACCACAAAGGTACTGTTCTGCATGTCCTGCACGGTCAATTTGTTGGAACGTGCGCGCTGCGCAATGGCTGCGATTTGCTTCGCCAGGCCAGCGATGGTGTACTGGTCGGTGTCGTAGAGGGTGGGTACCACCAGCCCGGCATCGGTCGCGACCGCCATGCCCAGATTGATACGCTTCTTGATGATGATCTTGTTGTCTTCCGTCCAGCTTGAATTGATGGTCGGGACTTTGCGGATACCCTCGCAGACCGCCTTCATGACGAATGGCACGTAGCTGATGCTGTAGCCCTCACGCCGCTTGAAGTCCTCTTTGTTCTTCTCCAGCCACTTCGCGATGTTGGTCATATCGACTTCGACAACGGTGGTGGCATGCGGCGAGGTGCGCTTGCTGCGCACCATGTGTTCGGCAATGGCCAGGCGCATGCGGCTCGGTGTAACCAGTTCTTCGTCAGGGCCAATAACGGTAGGAGCCGGTTCGGCCTTTGGTGCAGAGGGCGCCGCTGGGGTATAGCCTGGTTGTGCAACGGGTGCAGGTGGGGTGTAGACCGGCTGTGTAGCGGGCGCTTGCGCAGCAGCAGCATAGGAAGGAACGGCAGGAGCGGCCTGTTGTTGCTCAATGTAGGCAAGAATATCTTCTTTGCGCACCCGTCCACCCGTGCCGGTTCCCGCGATGTCGTTGAGGTCAATGCCGTGTTCCCGCGCCAGCCGGCGCGCCAGCGGTGAGATACGCTGCCGCTCCTCTTCGCCTACGCGTGAGGGCTGTACGGCTGCTTGACATCGGCGTTTTCTTCGATCAGGGCGATATCGACGCCAACCGCTACCGTCTGGTCCGGCTGCACCAGGATTTTGGCGAGGCGGCCAGCAACGGGCGAGGGCAGTTCTGCGTTGATCTTATCGGTAATGATTTCGGCCAGTGATTCGTCTTTCTCGACCCAGTCGCCCTCTTGCTTGAGCCAGCTTCCTACTGTCCCCTCCGCTACGGATTCGCCCAGACGAGGCATTTTTACAGGTGTTGGCATGTATTTGACTCCTTTGTCAATTTCTGTTCAGATTAATAGGCTGCGAGTTTGCGCGCGGCCGCAAGAATCTTCTCAGCATTAGGCAGATACGCCTCCTCCAGAGGTGGCGCATATGGGAATGGCGCGTCGGGCGCGGCCACGCGTGTGATAGGCCCGTCGAGATATTCAAACAGATCTTCGGCCAGCATCGCCGCCAGTTCAGCACCGATGCCGCCGGTGAGGGTATCCTCGTGCACAATCAAGACTTTGTTGGTGCGTTTGACCGATTCCAGGATTGCTTCGCGGTCAAGCGGCACCAGGCTGCGCAGGTCAACCACCTCGACATCGAGATCATCCTCTTGTTCGAGCGTTTGCGCGGCTTTGAGGCATTGATGAACCATCGCGCCATAGGTCAGGATGGTCATATCCTCACCTGCGCGGCGAGTAATAGCCTTGCCGAGCGGCACGATGTAGTCCTCTGCGGGCAGTTCTTCGCGCAGTTCAGGCAAGCGATAGAGCAGCTTATGCTCCAGGTAGAGGACGGGATTGTTGTCACGAATGGCAGCTTTGAGCAGGCCCTTGGCGTCGTAAGTGGTCGATGGCACAACTACCTTGATGCCGGGCACGTGGAAGAACCACGCTTCCGGGCTGGCCGAATGGAATGGCCCGCCTTTGACGCCGCCGCCGGATGGGCCGCGAATGACCATCGGCGAGGGTATGCCGCTGCGCCAATAAAACTTGCTCGCCATGTTGACGATCTGGTCAAAGCTGCAGGTGATGAAGTCGATGAATTGCATCTCGGCAATGGGGCGCATGCCCATGATGGCCGCGCCAACGGCCGATCCGATGATAGCAGCCTCGGCCATCGGGGTATCGATGACACGCTCCGACCCAAACTCTTCCATCAGGCCCGCGCTGACTTTGAATGCTCCTCCGTAGGTGCCTACATCTTCGCCAAGCAGGAAAACAGCTTCATCGCGGCGCATCTCTTCGCGTATGGCCTGGCCTATGGCCTCTAAATAGGTTACAGCCGTCATCGCTTGCCCACCTCCTCCGGCGTGAACTGGGAGACAGTGGAGGGTTCTTCCGCCACCGTATTGTATGGTTTTCCGGTGCGTCGATCCAGGGCGTTAACGTAACGTGGGTCGTCCGCGCCAGGCTCGCCGATAATGGCAATCGGGCCGTCGGGGGCAAAAACGTAATCGGCGACGGTAGCGCCATCAGGGGCGGGGCTTTGCTCCGCGAAGCGAACGGCATCTTCCACGATGGATTTGACCTTTGCTTCGATCTCGCCTTGAATAGCCTCTGTCAGGATGTTTTCTTGCGTGAGATAGGCTTCAAAGCGTTTGATGGGGTCTTTTTTCAGCCACTCTTCGCGCAGTTCCGGCGGCACATAATCGGCTTTGTCTGCCTCGGAGTGACCGCGCACGCGGAATGTTTTGCATTCGACCAGCGTGGGACCTTTGCCGCTGCGCACATGTTCAATAGCTCGCCCTACGCTTTCCATGACCTGAAGTACATCGTTGCCATCGATGCTTTCTCCCGGCATGCCGTAGGCTTTGGCGCGGTCAGAGAGATTCTCGATGGCGAACTGCTTATAAGTAGGAGTTGAATAGGCATAGCCGTTGTTTTCAATGATGAAGACGATGGGTAATTTCTGGACGGAGGCGAAATTGAGGGCTTCGTGGAACGGGCCGGTGTTGGTTGCGCCATCTCCGCAGGGAGCCATGACGATGGTGTCATGTTTGCGCATCTTCATAGTAAGCGCGATGCCACAGGCCAACGGCAGCGACTCGCCCAACA
>VBHV01000139.1 GCA_005881995.1 Chloroflexota bacterium
TAGTGGCGTAAGAAGGTGGAACATGAAGATAGCGCAAATAGCCTCTCCGTGGATCGCTATTCCTCCGAAGAACTACGGGGGAACTGAGAATGTGCTTTACACGCTGGTCGAGGAACAGGTCGCGCAGGGACACAAGGTGACGTTGTTTGCTCCAGGTGATGCAAAGACATCCGCTAAGCTTGTCTCCTTTCTCCCGAAGTCGCTGCTGGCAGCAGGCGAGTCCTGGCAAGCGCATCTGAAAGCCTACTATCATTTCCACTGTACGGTAGAGTATCTCAAGGAGCATGATTTTGACGTGGTACATACCCACCTGTCCTCGGCTGCAGACCTGTACCTGTATCCTCTTATGGCTTCCCTCGCCACCCCATATATCGCGACCTTGCACAGTCCATTTCCCTTTGATACTGCACCCAAAAGCCAGCTGGGTAGAGCCGATGAGTACTACATGGCGTGGTTGGCGGCCGTCCCTATGGTGGCGATCAGCGAGAGCGCCCGGGCCCAGGCGCCACAGGATTTGCACTTTGTAGGCGTGGTGCATCATGGCCTGTCTCTGAACGACTTTCGTCCAACGAACAGGAGACGAGGCGATTTCTTTGTATGGCTGGGGCGGTTCGCCCGCGAGAAAGGGGCGCACCTGGCGATTGAGGCGACAAAACAGGCGAAGGTGCCTCTTGTGTTGGCCGGGACAATCGACCGCTACCGCCAGGAGTCGATGCAGTACTTCAAAGAGATGATCGAACCGCACATCGATAATGAACGGGTGAAGTACATTGGGCCGGTAAACCTGAGGCAGAAGCGCAGCCTTTTGAGCCGGGCCAGGGGTTTCCTCAACCCGATTGAGTGGGAGGAACCCTTTGGGATGGTGATGATCGAGGCGATGGCCCTGGGCTGTCCCGTAATCTCCTTTCCTCGCGGGGCGGCACCTGAGCTCGTGGTGGATGGGCAAACGGGCTTTCTCGTGCGCAATATCGATGAGATGGCACAGGCTATTCCCCGGGTCGATGAGATCGATCGAGATGCAACGAGATCACACGTGGAGCAGCATTTCTCGGCACGTGTTATGGCCGAGAAATACACGCAGATCTACCAGAAGGTGAAGAGAAAAACGAAGTAGCTATTCCTTTCATTGTATGATTGGAACATTTATACCCAACTGGTTGAGCAACCCTTTAATATCTCCTCCTGGTACCTTGCTCGTATGTATGGCATGAATTGCCCCATTTCTGACAACGAATGTCCAGACTTCCGACGGCAGCGAGACCGACTTTGCCGTCTGTGGAATGGGGGGAAGACCTAATGGAGGCACGATAAAAGTCTCGGTCTGGACGCCAGTAATGTGGACATTCCCTTCCACTCTATTGCCTTCTGACCGCTCCTCTACTTCTTTGACATCTTGCAAATGGTACGAAAGGTTTGGCATCCCTTCCTGCAAGCCTGACATGAGCGTCATGAACTCATCCTTTCCTAACGGTTTGGGAGTAAAACCGTTAAGAAGGAAGTCATCGGCTAAATAGGATGCTGCTCGATCGTGGTCTTTTGTCTCCAAAGTCTGCATGAAAATGTTAACCAGTTCGGTTGCTTGCGTCATGTTCTCGTCTCCGTGTCCTATAATGTATCCGGCACGACACCGGCAAAATTTTTCCGTCTTTTGAATACACGTTTAAAGGCCACAGGTAGATTATTTTTCTTTTCGAGTGACTGTCCAAAAGGCCTTGATTCGCCTTAAATCATGATCTTCTTAACGGGATTTATGTTCAGAGCTGGACAGCAGCGACAAACGCGGCGTAATCGCGCTCGGTCTGATCCGCGTAGGTTTCGGCGAACGTTGCGATGGCGCGATCAAACACATCGCTTTTCCCCAGGTAGCCGCTGATTTGCGCGGAATTGCCGGCGCGGGCGTGGGCGCGAGCAAGGGCCCAGCCACAGAAGCGGCAATACTCGTTGAAGCCATCTTCGGTCAGGGTTTCGATATCCACCGTCAACTTCATGTCGCGCAGCTGGCGTATATAGTAGTCGTTGGAGCCTAGTCGTGTCCACCCAAGAAAGAGGTCGCTGGCGGCCTGCATGAGTCGTTGCCCGCACACCACGCGCTGCGCGTGATTGGGATAGACACCTGGGCCCAGGTGACGTTCGAGAACCGAGGCCTGCGCCTCCTTGATCTGCAAAATGAGCGGGTCGTTGCTGTCGTTCCCAAGCAGTAAGTCGACATAACAACGCGTGCCGACGCTCCCTACGCCGACAACTTTCTGCGCGATATCCACACAGGTATATTTGCTGAGGAGCACCCGCCGGTCCTCCTGCACCGTTGGCCGGTATGCCTCCACCAGCCCGCTCAACTGCCGGGCGAGTTCTTCGTCGTCCAGGTGCGCGATCAGAGGAGGGTCATCCTTGAAGCGGTGCCGGCCCTCGACTTCAAAGGCGAGCTTGGGAAACGCCTGTAAGCTTGAGCGCTGGCGAGACTTTTCGCGCTGCTTATCGATATACCAGCGAAACGTGGGGCGCACGAATTGAAGCGAGCTTTCGTAGTCAATGCGGGAGTACCAGACATCGATATGGCGCATTTCGCTGTACTTCCACATGTGTTCGCGATAGGCCTGGACACAACTCAAGACGGCCCGCCTGTTCGTAGAGGCAGGGAAGCCATTCGTGCGCCCGCCTAAAATGATGCTGGCGGCCAGCCGCTTGATATCCCATTCCCACGGACCCGGCAGAGTCTCGTCAAAATCATTTACATCGAAGACCTGGTTGCGCTCCGGGGTAGCGTAGATGCCAAAGTTGTTGAGATGCGCGTCACCGCAGATTTGCGCCTGAATGCCGGTGACAGGAGTTGCTGCCAGGTCCTGCGCCATGACGATCGCCGAGCCGCGCAGAAAAGTAAAAGGGGAGACGGCCATGCGTTGAAAGCGCAGCGGCACCAGGTGTGCCAAACGTGAGCGATT
>VBHV01000217.1 GCA_005881995.1 Chloroflexota bacterium
CCAGTGGCGCCGGCTTCCGCATGGGGCCTTTCCATCTCATCATGACGGTGGAAGCGACTCCTCCGCAGTCAGCTTCCGTTCAGCCCTCAGCAACTGCCCAATCGCTTGACAGGAGCGCGGCTTTCTCTCAGAGCTTCTTAGGCAGTTTGAAAGGTGTACCGCTCAACGAGTCCACTCTGGTATTCAGCCCTAAAACAGGAAATCTGCTACCGTTAGCCCCTAAAACCAGGGAGGAACCTTTGCCCCTGGGTGGCTTACGGCAGCCGGTCATCCCCATGCGGGAGGTGCGCAACAGTCGATTGCCGGTTATGGAGACAACCTACCTGGCGGTTGGCGGAGGCATCGGCAGTTTCGCCTGGGCCGATCACCTGCGTATATATGGAGTGCCTGCCGAGCAGATCATTGCCCTGGGACTAGAGCCTCTCCCCATCGGACGCTACTCGCGCCTGTGTCGGAACTCACAGATTCCGGACCACGAGCGCTTGCGCTCCAACAGCGACTCCTGCCCAGATAATATCTGGGGTTGGCCTTCCTACGGACTGCGCGAAATCTGGCATTCCATGAGTCGCGGGCAGGTGGGCCACGCGCTGCGCGTCGCGGGGCAAGTCTTTGGTGAGCCGGTCATCACGGATACCTACACGCCGCGTTCAGGAGATGTTTTTCAGGCAGTGGAGCGCGAGGCTCGCCGTATCGGTTGGGATCGCATCTTTCGTTATGGCAGGGCGCTGGCGGTGCGCAAAACCGACGATGGGCGCTATGTGGTAGCATTTACCTGGAACGACGAGCACGGGCAAGCGCACCAGCAGTTTGCGGTCGCACCCTATGTCCACCTGGCGATGGGCTATCCTGGAATAAGAATTCTGGACGACATCCAGGAGTATCGCGAGCGTACGCATGACCTTCAGCACGCGGTCAATGCCTACGAAGAACATGATCACGTCTATGAGCACCTGCGTCGGCATGGGGGGGTAGTGATGGTGCGCGGGCGAGGAATCGTGGCCTCGAGGGTGATCCAACGGCTGTACGAGGTGCGCAAGCAGAATCCCAGCATCGTGATCATGCATCTCCACCGCTCGCCGGTGCCGGTGGGTCATCAGGACGGGCGCGCTCGCCGGCAGGTCATTAACCACGTAGAACTGCAGCCGTTCAACTGGCCCAAAGCCTGCTGGACCGGCTCCATGCGCTTGCGCCTGGAAAGGGCCGATGACCAGGAGCGAGACCGACTGCTCAACGACTGGGGAGGGACAACCACCGCTGACCGCAGAGACTGGCAGCGCATGGCTACACGTGGGTTGCAAGAGGGCTGGTATCAGCTCTACTTTGGAGAGGTCAAGCGCCTTGAGCGCACCGCTCGCGGGCATCTGATGACCCAAATCTCAACAGGCAAACCCAACCAACCAGAGATCGCATTGACAACCGACTTTATTATTGACTGTACCGGACTGACGGCGTCCGTGGAGAACAGTCCCTTTCTCAAGGACATGGTGGACTGTTACCATCTAGGCTTGAATCCCAAGGGCCGGCTGAAAGTGTCCAACGATTTTGAGGTGCTGGATATGAACAATGGGCCTGGACGAGTCTATGCCAGCGGGGTGATGACGCTGGGCGGACCTCATGCCGCGGTCGATAGTTTTCTAGGGCTGCAATACGCTGCGCTCCGTTCGGTAGAAGATCTGGTCGCGCAGCATGCACCGGGATTGCACTCGCTCACTGCCACCCGTTCATTCTCTCAGTGGATTCGCTGGGCTCGAGGAGTACAACCATGACACCAACATTAATGGGTCGCTGGCAGATTCGCATCTTTTTGTTGGCCACGGTGGGCCTGGTCATATCTCTTCTGGTGGGGCTGAGTATTGGAGGGAAATATCAAGTACCTCTACTGCTGCTGCTGTACGTGCTGCTCTTCGGGCTGGTGTGGGATGTGATCTACCAGTTGATCACGTCGTATCGCTGGGATCGCGACTGGCCGACCAGTTTCCAGGTGGCAGCGGGAGTCATAGAGGGAGCGCTGGTGTGGGGATTGATTCTGACGAAGGATCTCCCAGGCATTTCGCAGCCACCGCCGTTCATCGTCTTCCTGATCCAATATGGAGTCATCTGGCTCGCCATTTTCGTCCTCACGCAAGGACCGCTGCGCATCTTCTGGCTGAAATGGCGCTATCAGGGGGGGCAGTGGTTTGTATCCCGCGGCGTACCGGCCGGGCAGTACACCTATCAACAACCGCCTGCTCCATCGCCCCAGGTTGTTGGGGGGTACAATCTTCCACAACCTCCCCAGCCCCAGCTTGTCGGCGGAAACTTCCCGCAACCACCTGTCCCAGCGTCCCAGGCGGTTGCGGGAACCCCTGCTCCCTGGCCCCCAGTTGTTCGCTCCAGCTCTCCCGATCGTCGTCAGAGCCAGGGAGATCTGCCAGTTTCGCCGCCGGTACAGCCTTATGTCTGTTCATGTGGATTCGCATTTGATCGCACAACAGGAAACTTTTGTCCCCGGTGTGGCAAACCAAAGGTACAGCAAGGAGTTTCTTAACCTTTCAGCAAGAGGAGAAGACACATCGCACGGCCCTACGCTATGTCTTTCCCCAAGAGATGGAAGCCTTGCTCTTCTGGGATCGAGTCTTGCCGAAAGTAAAAGAGTTGGCTGAGAAAGAGAAATATTACACTTCCGGCCACTCCAGCATCATCGCCTTTGCCGTATCGCCCGGTCTTACCTCTACCCCACCCTCCGGCACAATCACCAGCGCGTTCGCGTTGAGCAGCGATGTCATGATGTTGGAACCCTGGTTGCCCGTCGTGTGAGCAACGTAGCGACCATCGCGCCACTCGACGCGGGCGCGCACGTAATGGCGGCGCATGGCCCGGTCGCTCACCCCATCTTCGACCACTACCTCGATCTGCGGGCGCAGCAAGCGCGTATGGCCTGACATTTTGCGTATCACGGGCCGCCCGAACAGTTCAAAGGTGACCGCGGCGGAAACTGGATTGCCGGGCAGCCCCAGCAACGGTACCTTGCCAATATGTCCAAACGCGACGGGCTTACCGGGTCGCATATTGATGCGCCAGAAGTTGATCGCTCCCTGTTCCGTCATGATATTCTTTACCAGGTCGAAATCTCCAACCGAAACGCCGCCAGAGGTAATAATCAGGTCAGATTGCATGGCCTCGGTAAACTTCTCGCGCAGGCTCTCAACCGTATCGCGCGCTACCCCCAGGCGATGCGGGACCGCGCCTGCCCGTCGTACCGCCGCTTCGAGCAGGTAGCTGTTGCTGTTGCGAATCTTCCCTGGCTGCAGTGGCTCATCTACATCGATCACCTCGTCGCCCGTTCCCAGGATCGCCACATGGGGACGCCGTACCACCGGCACCGTTGCCCAGCCCAGCGTTGCCAGGATACCGATCTCCCAGGGGCCGATCTCGCTCCCACGCTCTAAAATGGTCTGTCCACGCTGCATATCTTCCCCCGCGGGTCGAATATTGTTGCCTGGTGCGACCGCTTCCAGAATCTCTACCCATTCACTTTGCGGGTCATCAGAGCGCGTTAATTCCACCTGGATAACAGCGTCAGCTCCTGGTGGCACCGGCGCCCCTGTCATGATGCGTATAGCCGTGCCACCGGTAACGGCGTGGTCCGCGACATAGCCCGCGGCAACCCCTCCCGTCACGCGCAAACGGGGAGGTTGACCACCGCGCGGCTGGCTATCTTTACTGAGCAGCGCAAAGCCATCCATAGCGGAATTGGCGAACGGCGGCATATCCTCCTGCGCGATCACCTCCTGTGCCAGCACCTGTCCGAGGGACTCAGCAAGCGGCACCTGGACCACGTCCAGCGGCATAATCTCGGCCAGGATACGTTCAAGGGCTTCTTCTACACTAATCATATAATTCTCCTGTAGGGACGCGATTTATCGCGTCCACCCAGACTCATGGCTCTATCACAAGGGCACAATTTATCGCGTCCCTACGAACATATATAACATACAATAGAGAAGCCTGGCATCCCAAATAATATTAAGGGCGTACCAGGCTTCTCTAAAATAGTACCTCGTATGGGAGTCGAACCCATGATCTCCGCCTTGAAAGGGCGGCGTCCTAGGCCACTAGACGAACGAGGCGCGTTGGCTGATGCTTTCGTATCGGCGGTCTGATTGTACCCTATGGGCTGCCGCTTGTCAAGCAAAATGGAATGCAATTGCAGTTATTCCTTTAACGTACAAAACATTATACACTGTTCAAACTCACAGAATCATCATGTTTTACAAAGGCGTCCGAACAGGCTCTTATTCATAGAGTTGGCAATATGCATGATTTGTGGTAAGGTGTTAAAAAATTATCGGTAGCTATCATCAGCCTTAAACATAGAATACAGCAAATCAACAACGTATGATAGAGGAATAATTATGGCAAAATCAAAACAGCAATCGGCGGCGCAGCGCCGTGAAAAACAGCGGCAACAGCGACAACAACGACAGCAGCGCCTGGAAGGAGTGCAGACTACAAGTCAGCCGGTCAAACGCCCCAGCGGGCCGAGGATGCGCAGGCGAGGGTGGGATCAGCGCTACATGGTGGGGATTGTGTTGTTACTGCTGGCTGTGGTTATCGTTGCGTATATATTCCTCTCGCGTCTGTCGTCACAAGCCGGTGCGCCCGCGCCGACGCCTGTGAGCTCGCAAGTGCTCCATGCAGTCACTCACGTGGATCCAAATATCCTCGCTGCAGTCGGTACAGACAGCGTTCAGAGTCCTGTGAAACTTGTAAGCGGGTCGGGATCGCTGCCACCTTTGACCGGACCAACCAGCAAACCAGAATTTCTGTACGTTGGCGCTGAATATTGCCCCTACTGCGCGGCGGAACGCTGGTCGATGGTGGTCGCGCTCAGTCGTTTTGGCACGTTCAGCCAATTGTATCAGACCACGTCGTCAGCCAGCGATGTGTACCCAAGTACCCCAACATTTTCTTTCTATAGCAAGCTATATAAGGGGCCATTCTATACCAGCCAGTACATTGATTTCGTGGCTGTAGAAGAGTTGGGAAATGTGCCGGATAGTAGCGGTAACTATCCCACATTACAAACGCCCACAACTCAGCAGCAGCAACTGCTCTCAACCCTTGATCCAACTGGCAACATTCCATTTGTCGATATTGGCAACAAATTTGCGGGAGCGGGGTTAGGCCAGGGCTTTTCACCCCAGGACCTGGCAAATATGCAAGTGTCGGATATTGCCAACAATTTGTCTAAACCCAGTTCAACTGTGACCCAGCATATTCTTGGCACGGCTAACTACCTGACCGCGGCCATCTGTAATGTCACGCAGCAGCAACCAGCGAGCGTCTGTTCAACGAGTGCCATTCAGAAGATCGAGCAAACGCTGAACAAATCGGCGCTGAATGCCAATGGCACGCAAATCGCGCTGGCCGTATCATTGGAGGCGGCACTCAGAAGAGAAATGCTTTAACTCAAACCATATTGCCTGCACAACTCGGTATACGTATCTTCCAGGTGATGTTGCATAACGAGCTGCTTCACCCTTGCTTCGTGTTCAGCTCGCTCAGGGTGCCCGATACGATGATCCTGGAAGAGCGCCTCAACCCAGGCCGTTAGAGCTTCTGGATACTTCTCCTGGGCGTAGTAGAGTTCGCCCTGGCGATGCAGCACTGCGTAGCGCTCTGATAGCCTATCGAGGTTGCGAGCAATCGTAGCTGCTTCAGCATAATAGCGTTCGGCTTCACTAAATTGATGCATGCCGCGCGCAACATCACCTAATCCACGCAGTGCGCGTTCCTCAATCTGGCGCGCTTCCTGTTCGTGGGCAATGGCGCGTGCATGTTCAAAGTGTTCCTTTGCCTCTGGATATTCACTCTCCGTGAATGAGATCGCTCCCAGCCCATTAAGCGCACGCGCAGCATCTAGCCGATCACCCAGGTCGTTAAACAGAGCGAGCGACTGTCTATAATAGGCGTGCGCGTCGTTATAGCGATGCTCTTTGCGCGCGAGATCTCCCAGCACGCGCAGCACCCAGGCCTCACCCCTGCGCGCTCCCTGCTCCTTGAAAATAGCCATGGCTTCGTTACAGGCTGTCTTCGCGCGTTCAAATTCAGCGAGATCGATATAGACGGAGCTCTGATCGGCCAGCACCCAGGCCTGTCCATAGCGCGAGCCGAGCGAATTGAAGAGACGCAGACTCTCTTCAAAATCCGCCAGTGCTTCAGCATAATTTCCCAGCGCTTCATAGACGGTGCCGCGATCCCGCAAGGTCCAGGGATACCCTTCGTCGTTGGCCAGGTTGCGGAATGCGGCAAGGGCAAGCTCAAAGTGTCCCAGCGCGTCATAATAGTAGCCGTGACCGCGACTCACCTCGCCCAGCACGGTCTGCATCCAGGCCACTCCTTTCGCATCGTTGGTCTCGCGAAACAGCCGGATAGCCTGCTCAGCATGTTGACCCGCCTGCATATAATGCCCCTCTTCACGGAATAACCTGGCGAGTTCATAGAGCGCCCAGGCTTCCTCGTCACGCTCATGCTGCGCGCGATGCAGCGTCAAACTGCGTGTGAGGCAGCCAAGGGCTTCTGGATATTTGCCAAGCTGCCGGAAAATGGCGCCCAGGCAATATTGCACCTGCCCTTCACCTGAGGTATCGCCCAGGCTCAAAGCGTAGGTTTCAGCGCGTTGCAGCAAACTCCGCAGCGCTGAGGTATGCCCTCTGTCACTCAGCGCCCAGGCCGCGCGCACAATCAAGTGGATGGCTTTGTGCAGGTCTTCCGCCTCACCCGCGTCTTCCAGGTGTTCAAAGGCCGCGAACCACTCAGCGGGGCTTGGCTGCGGTAGGCTGCTATAGTACGTAGCCACGACGCGGTGCACACGTCGCCGTTCTTCCTGCTGGAGATGCTCCAGGGCGAAGTGGCGCACCTGCGCGTGGATGGTGTAGACCCGTCCATCAAACTGGATGAAGGAAGAACGCACCAGTTCATCACGCGCCGCCCGCCAGTTTTTCGCGAGCTCCATCGGAATATCGGCACCGCCGAGAGACGCCGTTTCAGCGTTATTGGTAGCATGAGTAGTGTGATTATTTTGCAGGTAATGCTCATGTTCCAGCCGACCAACTGCACGCGCGGAGGCTGGCGTTTCAGGCGCAACCAGCATCACAATTTGTTGATGGCTAAAGGGCAATTTGAAGGCCGACAGGTAGGGCAACAGGAGTTGCGCCGCGGGTGAGAGGCGGTGATAGGCGATATCCAGCAGCGCCCACATGCCCTCCGGCAGAGCCTCGCGCAGTTCATCGCGCACTTCTTCCAGCGAGCGCGTGGCAGCCTCAGGCGCGTAGATAACGCCGTGAATAGGACGGGCGGTGCCGAAGATCAACTGCGCCCCCAGGGGATAGCCGTCCAGCAGTAAGCAGATTTCGTGCAGGATGGCCTGCTGATTCGGCTCGGACAGGTGGATGCGTTCATCCAGGCCGCTGCCTGAAGCCAGCTCGACAAAGAGTTTGAGAATATCCTGACTCGCCATTTTCCCGACGGGATATTCGTACCAGCGACACGCAGCTCCCTCCAGCGCCGCCACGCTTGATGGGTTCGAGCGCGACGTGAGCAACACCACGACCTGTTCGGGCAGTGAACAGAGGAAACGATACCAGCTTCCAACCTCGGTATGCTCCTGTATCTCCTCGAAGCCGTCGAGCAGCAGCAGGCAGGCATGGTCTCGGTTGGCCAGTCCGCGAAAAGCATTCAGCACAGTGCGTTCGCAATGGCCCGTATCAGAAGTGTTCATGGATTTGGAGTGAATATGCAGGGAGTGCGTAATTTCGAGCAGCGCTTCACCAAGCGATTTGCCCCCCTGTAAGGAAATGCCGATGATGCCACCTGGGAATTTCTCTATGTTGCGGTGTGCCACCTCAAATGCCAGTTCGCTTTTGCCGATGCCCGCCGGACCTGTCAGTGCAAAGTGATGGATTCTTGACCTCCTCCTACTTTCACCTCCCACAGCTTCCTCTATCAGGGTCGTTAGCTCCTCGATTTCTCGTTCACGACCGATAAAAGTGCTGGTAGCTCCCAGGTGCGATAAGGGGTGATCATGTTCCTGCGGTTCATCGCGCCCTACCAGCAGCGCGACCGGGCCTTCTTCGCCTTCAACAACATGCCTATAGAGTACCGGCACGAACCAGCTATGTTGCTTGATCGGTAACAGGGCCTGGCGCGCGCGTGCCAGCGCTTCTTCCAGCGTGCGCCCGTGGGCGATCGCGTCGTAGAAGTGGTACATAAAGGTGGGGCTGAGATCGTCTTGAATGGAGAAGGGCATGGCGACTACCGCAGGCACTTGTGCCATGACGGGCTGAGAAGACGGCTAAGCGCACATCTGTGCTGACAAACAGTTCGCGCAGCGATTCGGTGTCGATAAATCTGTTGCGCCCTTCATCATCACAGAAGCAGAGATAGGTTTGCGGTTTGACTTTCGAGAGTGGCGTGCCGCACGCGCTGCATCTGCGAGCGTCAACGTCATTCAATACATCACAATCTTCCGCCGGGCAAAGACGACCATATGCACCATGGCCATCAAAGTGGATAGCATAACAGGGAACGGCGGTCTCCTCATCGTCAAATGAGGTGGCACCGCCAACAGAGTTGAGATAGCGTACAAGTTCATCAAAGGTAGGCGGTTCCAACCTGTCTAAGAACAGTTGTCTATCTTCTATTTCCATGAGAGGTGCCAGGCCACGTTTTAAGCTTTCAAAGCTCTGCTCGGTTTCCAATGACGGGCAATTGATGGGTGAGGAGCCGATGTAGAGCAGGCGCAACGGGGGATAAATGGGTAATTCACACTGAGGGGGCATATCAGGTCGCAGCAGAGCACGCGTAAGTGTGAACACGCCAGAGGCCAGCAGGAAATGTTCGCCGTTGTGCAATAATTCCCAGGGATACGCTACGAATTCATCGCATTCGGGGGCAAAACTGAGCGTCAGGGCAACGGTTCCGCGCCTGCCCAGCGTGCGTTGAATGACGCTGCGTAACATAGCCTGCACCGAGTGTTCCGCAGAATCGCGCAGGCTGGCGCCTGGAGAAGGTGTACCGCATAAGGCTAGAAACAGGCGCTGACCGATCTCACGCAACTCTCGATCATCACTCTCCAGGGTATTGAGCTTTTTTAGGAGGGCATTCAGTTGTCTCGCGTTGTACGGAGGGATAAAGTCGCCTTTGACGATATGCCCGGACCAGCTTTCCTTTACCTGCAATTCAAATGTGCCATCCTCACGAGTCCGAAACTGCAGGTTCAGCGTCTCTCCCATTTGTCCGTTGCATCCTATAAATACTAGCGTGAGTGAAAATCATAGCATGCCCGTGAAGTTCGTTCTCTCTCTAAAATACACGATGAGCATGACTATTCAACATAAGTATAACACATGTTTATATATTTCAAAAATAAAGGGAAGGCCCAACGGACGTTTCTCTTTTGTGAACTCGTAAGAGAAAATTTGTGGCAAACGGTATAAATGATGGAGGAAGCCTGGCCCTCATTTATAAATTCATATAATATGCACAATACACAATAACATAACGCTGCCAAAAACGGTGTAAAATCGGGTATTACTCTGAGGAACATAAGAAAATTTGCCCTTATTACAAGTCAATTTGTGCAAATTGTACGAATTTTTAGCAATAAACTTCTGCTATTTTATATGTAACACCACGCAAGGAGAATTATTATACTTTGGACAAAGGGATTGAGCCAGGCAATGATTGCAACTCAATCTCGTCGTGTGGAGCTGCGCGGCTTACAACATGGTAATGAGGCCAGCGGTACGTGAAGTCATTCGATTCAAAGGGAGTACATCACCATGTCTGTTCAAGCCCCACAAGACACTGGCATGAAGCCCTCGTTAGGTCTGACCGGTGTCACTATTAACGCTATGGCGCTGATCGCGCCTGGCGCATTCCTCTGGACCACCTATCAGTTGCAAGCCGCCCCTGGCTCGGCCTTGAACATGTGGGCTTCGGTCTTTATAGCAACCGCTATCGCATTATTAACGGCCACCGCCTACGCCGCGCTCTCCAAACGCTATCCCGAAGGCGGAACGGGCAGTTCTTACTATTACACTGAAGCAGCCATCCTCCACAAAGAAGAACATCGCCACTTCAAATTTGCCCGCATCGCCAAATTCATTGTCGGTTGGGCATCACATCTGTATTACTGGGTCTATCCCGGCGTGATGGTCGCCTTTATGGGCCTGGTCATCACGTATATTATCCAGACCTTTGATCCCAGTTTCGGAGCAGCGTGGCAGGAAGTGCTGGTGTGTGTGGGGTTTGCCGCCGTTGTAGGTTTGATCGCTTTCATTGGCGTGACCGGCTCTACCGTTGCCAACATCGTCATTAACGTCATCCAGATCGTCGCCCTCCTCGCGTTCTCCATCCTGGCCGTTGCTTACCGCATGACACATCCCAATGTGCATTACCTGCATCCCAGCGCATTGAGTGTCATCACGCCGCATGACCTGAGCGGACTCATTTTCCAGTCTACTATCGCCATCCTGCTGGTTGTGGGTTTTGAGTCTGCGACTGCGCTGGCAGCCGAGTCCAAAAATCCCGGACGCGATATCCCGCGCGCCGTCGTTTTGTCGCTGGTCATTCAAGCAGTGGTCTTCTACTTCATCGAATACTTCGCCGCCAACTTCTTTATAAACACGGGCTATAACAATAGCGCGGGTACGGGTTTTGCCGCCGCCTTCAGTTCTGGCGCGCCCATCGGTGACATGGCGCAGATCATCGGCAACCAGATGCTGGGCGGCAACGGCGTAGCCTTCGCCACCATTCTGGCTGCTACAGTGGTAATCGCGCTGATCGGAACGTCTCTCTCCTGTTTAAATACCGGTGTACGCGTCACACACGCTATGGGCAAAGATACCGAATTGCCCGCCGTGTTTGGCTTCTTGCATGGTCGCTTCCGCACACCGCATGTAGGCGTGATCGTCCTGACCGTTATCTCCGCCGTCCTCGGCTCGTATGGTGTGTTGAGCATCGATCACCTGACGCAGGTGACGCTGATCTCCAATATTGGCACCTTCCTGCTGTATGGCATGACCTGCCTCATCTGTATCGTCGCCTTCGCTGGAGTCAAGGCACGCGGCATCTTTACCACGGTTTTAGCTCCTGGGTTAGGTGGTACATTGAATGTGCTGATGCTCGTAGGTGTGATCTACTTCGCCATCGCGGGCGGCGGCAGTACACAGGTTGATACTATTATCGCAGCGGGATTCAGCATTGCCTGGCTGGTGATCGGCTTTGCTTTCCTGTGGATCCGCCAGGTGGTGACCGGCGTACCAATCCTGCATCCCGAAGACCACAAGGAAAAGAACGGCATTGTTCGGCCCGTTCCTGTAGAAGTGGAGTCGCCAGCGTAAAAACGGCGAGACACACGATAGATTCGTGCAGGAGGTTTACGCCTCCTGCATTTTCCATTTTTGGCTGCTTCCTCGCGTTATTTCATAGAGACGCGACTGATTGCGTTCACGAACGCAATACTGTTGCCCAACAAAACGGACACGATAAAGCACGTCCCCACGCAAGTATGTTATACTAAAGTACAAACCAGGATTGTTCATGCAAGCAACATCACGCGGGAGATATGACGACAACCTATTCAAGCGGTACGCGGGTCGACCACTATGAGATTATACGTATGCTCGGGCATGGCGGCATGAATAACGTCTACCTTGCCCAGGACATACTGAACCAGGAGAAAGTAGTACTCAAGTTTCCCAATGATGATTTGATCAGCAATGTCGGTGTATTTGAGCGCTACAAACGCGAGGCGGAGATCGGCAGCCGCCTCCATCACCCGCATGTCCAGCGCCTTTTAAACACTGACGAGCAGAGGTGCGAGCATTACCTGGTGATGGAATACATCC
>VBHV01000140.1:0-2796 GCA_005881995.1 Chloroflexota bacterium
TGAGTATCGACATCCTTGAACCTGCGGAGGAAGCATGCAACGGCCTGAGCGAATCGCTATTGATGGACCGGCGGGGTCTGGTAAAAGCACGGTGGGTGAGCAGTTGGCGCGTGGGCTGGGGTATTTGTATATCGATACGGGGGCGATGTACCGGGCGGTGGCATGGCTCGCGCTGAAAAATGGGGTTGATGCGCATGATGGGCCTGCTTTGGAGCAACTGGCACGACGTGCTGAAATTGTTATTCATCATCCGCATATCGAGGATGGCCGCCAGTATACTGTAACGGTGAATGGACAGGATGTTACCTGGGATATTCGCAATGCCTCTGTCACGGGCGCCGTTTCCCTGGTATCGGCGCATCCAGAGGTGCGGGCGATTTTGATTGCGCAGCAGCGGGCGATGGCTTACCGGCAAAAAGGTGTGGTGATGGTCGGGCGCGATATTGGGGCGGTTGTGCTGCCTGATGCCGAGTTAAAAATCTATCTCACCGCTAGCCTGATGGAGCGGGCCCGCCGCCGGTATGCGGAGTTAGAGGAGCGTATGGAGGTGGGTAATGCCGCGCTACCCACACTGAAAGAGGTATTGAACGATATCGAGAGCCGGGATGAGATAGATAAAGAGAATATGCGGCCTGCGAAGGATGCAATCGTCATTATGACCGACAACCTCAGCGTCTCACAGGTGCTGGAGGTGATCTACGGTTACCTGGAGGATACGCCATGACACAGAAGAGCAGCGCAACCTCATCTTCGGATAATCCTGAACAGCCTCAGCAGGCGCCTGAACAATCCGTCGCCAAACCAGCCAGGCCGGGCAAGCCCGCCAAAAATCTGTATGAGCCTTATGATACTCCTATGATTTTTTGGAGAGCGATACGAGGCATGGCCCACCTGATCTTCGCGTTGATCTTGAATGTGCGCGTGGTTGGACGACAGCATGTGCCGAAGGAGGGTGCGTTCATCCTTGCCTCCAATCATCTTTCGTGGGTGGATGTGCCGCTTCTCCCTGCATACCTCAAGCGCAAAGTGGTGTATATGGCGAAGGAAGAGGTTTTCCATAGCAAGGTCGGCTGGCTGGTGCGTTTCATGGGGGCATTCCCCGTTAAACGAGGGGAGGCCGACCGGCAATCTCTTCGCGCCGCGGACCAGCAATTGAAAGCGGGGAAAGTATTCATTATCTTTCCTGAAGGTACACGCAGCAAGATCCATAAACTGGGAAAGGCGCACGCCGGCCTGGGAATGATTGCTCTCCGGTCAGGAGTACCCGTTGTTCCGGTCGCTATCTGGGGCAGCGAACACGCGCTGAAGAAATTTCGTCCCCACGTTACCATTTCCTTTGGTGAACCGATAACCCTGACCCCTAAAGGCAAAAAGTTGACGCGCGAAGATATTGAGGATGCTACCGACCAGGTGATGCGGCGTATTGCCTCGATGATGCCGCCTGAGTATCGCGGGGTGTATGGGGAGGAGGCGTCTGGGGTGGAAGCTCATGTAAAAACTGAAGAGGCACCCGAGACGCTTCAGTAGGGAGAGAGCCTCTATTGGGCGACCGCGAGGGTCGCCCAATAGAGGCAATACACTTTGAACCGGCATTATCATAAGGACTGATTGCTGCGACCCAGGGCGGCTCTTGCGCCGGGGGTTGCTAGCAGGGCCAGGACTATTACGAGTACCACCAGTATTACTCTATGATAGATGAAGTTTGCCTCGTCGCCTGGTCCACGACTGGTTGCGTAGATTCCCAGAAGAACTCCCACCACTGCAAAGATGTGGGCGGCGACGGCTGCCCGCCATGTCCAGGTCTGGCGGGCGAACATGGCGTAGAGACTTAATGACAGGAAGAGCCAGCAGAGCCCTTCGACAATTGCGGCAGGAATAATCTGGTGTTCGGAGAATCCCACCGGGAGCTGTATGCCCAGGTGCAATAGAGCCGCGAGAAGAAAGGTGATGGCTTCTGCAACAATCAGCACGCCGATCACTTTGACGATGGCGGGAAAACTCCGGTTTGTGGTTTCGATCATAGCAATTCCTCGCTCAGTCACCTCCCTGGTCAGGATGCTTATACTGGTAGAGCCTCAGCAGTTTCTATTTTCGCTGCCTGTGCCATTCGCTTGATACTCACATACTGCCAGATCAGAAACGCTAATGTGATAACATAAACAATTATAGTGCTGAATTCGTCGCCCAGGTCTGCTGCATCTCCTTTCTCCAAAAGGAAAAGGGTTAGCAATTTCATTACCAGGGCTGCGGCAGTAAAGAGCATAGGAATAATAGTGCGGGAAAATCTGTTTTTCCCGACCAGGTACCAGACGATAGAGCCAATAGCAAGCAGGAGAAGCACACCTTCATCAAACTTATGGGCCGGTTCGTCTTCTGCAAAAAACTCCGGGAAAAAGGCCAGGCCGCTAATAGCGATAATAGCGGTGCCAACCAGGTTATATCCTCTGTTAAGAGCGTCGCGAACAGTCATCAGTAAACCTCCTGTTATTAAATTGAGAACGGCTCATATGTCCTCTCTACTTGAGAGAAGAATAATGAACCTCTACTATCTTGAGGTGTTGATCATTCCAGTGTGATCGACCAACCTCTGACAAGAGTATAGTTTTCGGAGGTGACAGGAACATGAACATTTCTGCCCATTTTTGTCATCGATTTGTCATCTTGATATGCGATAATCGGAGAAGAACAATCATCGTTGAAGGAAGATCAGGGAAAGCTTTGCAATGCGCATTCTGGTGATAGAAGATAATCATCGTCTCAATAGCTCGCTGGCAGCGAGCCTCACCCATGAGGGCT
>VBHV01000140.1:2805-3680 GCA_005881995.1 Chloroflexota bacterium
TGAAATGACTGCCTATGACCTGATTATCCTGGACATATTGTTGCCCAAAAAAGATGGGCTGGAGGTCTGTCGTGACCTGCGCCGACGCCGGATTCATACCCCAATCCTGTTACTGACCGCGCGGGATAGTGTCGATGACCGTGTCCAGGGTTTGGATTGTGGCGCCGATGATTACCTGGTGAAGCCCTTTGCCATGCGTGAATTGTTAGCACGCATGCGCGCCCTGTTGCGCCGCCAGCAGCCCTATAAAACTGGACGACTGACCCTGGAGGACCTGGTGATTGATCCGACCACCCACAGCGTTGAGCGTGAAGGACAGCCGATCGAGCTGACGCCGAAAGAGTTTGCCTTGCTTGAATACTTGATGTACCATCCCAAACAAGTGGTCACACGCGAGATGATCGAGCAACATATCTGGAATTATGACTTTGAATGCGAATCGAATGTGATTGATGTGTACGTCCGCCGGCTGCGGCGGAAAATCGATGCCCCGTTTGCGGTCAAATTGCTGACCACGGTGCGCGGCGTTGGCTATCGCCTGCAACCGCCGTCAGAGCGAGGGTGACACATGAAACGACCGGCACAGCATCACTTTCGCGTTTCCCTGACTTCGAGCGTGCGGGCACGCCTGACCCTCTGGTACCTGGCAATGATGGCGTTTATCACGATCCTTTTTGGCGGCGGTCTCTATGTTACTCAGACCTTCCTGAGCGCTGATGCAGCCGAGAGCAGGCTGGAGACACAATTGTACCAGGATAGCCAGCGCTTCGCGGATATCTACAGGCAGGCCCTGCTGGAGCGCCAGGCGCCCACGGCTCTCCGTCTCAACTCGTCCCCGCAGGAGATGGTGCTGCTGCTGCGTACCGATGGAAGCG
>VBHV01000141.1:0-5021 GCA_005881995.1 Chloroflexota bacterium
TTAACATATTTTCTTGGGCGTCGCTTGAACCACAGCCAGGTCACTATCATTTCGAACAACTTGACCGCATCATGGATATGTTGGCCCAACATGGTATCGCTGCTGACCTCGCGACGGCGACGGCCTCGCCTCCGACGTGGATGAGCCGCCTCTATCCCGATATGTTGCCTGTAACCCGCGATGGGAAGCGGCTCAGTCATGGATCGCGTCAGCACTACTGCCCCAATAGCGCAGATTATCGTCGCAAGTCGGCTGAACTGGTACGTCAATTGGCCGACCGGTATCGCGCACATCCGGCACTGAAACTCTGGCATGTCAATAACGAATATGGCTGCCATACGCCAGCTTGCTATTGCGATCAGTGTGCTGCAGCTTTTCGTCACTGGTTGCAGGCACGCTATGGTTCACTTGACGCTCTGAACTTTGCCTGGGGAACGGATTTCTGGAGTCAACGCTACTACAACTGGGAAGATGTGCTGCCACCACGCATCTCACCGGCGCAGAACAATCCCAGCCAGGTTCTTGATTACCAGCGTTTCATGTCAGATTCTTTACTCGACTGTTATCTCACAGAACAAAAAATCTTGCGCGCAGTTACTCCTGATATTCCGATCACAACCAACTTTATGGTTGCATTCAAGCCGGTTGACTACTTTGCCTGGGCACCATCCCTGGACATTATCTCAGTTGACAACTATCCAGCTAATACAACTCCTGCCTGGCAGGTGGCACTCACGCATGACTTGATGCGCTCGCTCAAACATGGACAGCCCTATCTTGTTCTGGAACAAAGCCCCAGCCAGGTGAATTGGATGCCACAAAACCCGCATAAGCGTCCAGGCCAAATGAGGCTTCAGAGTTACCAGGCACTCGCACATGGTGCTGATGGCGTGATGTTCTTTCAATGGCGTCAATCGCAGTCAGGGGCGGAGAAGTTCCATAGCGCCGTTGTGCCACACGAGGGAAGCGAGCATGGACGCATCTTTCAGCAAGCAGCGCAACTGGGATCCGAGTTGAAAGTTCTCACACCTGATGTTGTCGGGTCGCGTATCACTGCGCAAGTCGCTATCCTGATGGACTGGCAGAACTGGTGGGCCGTCGAATATCTCCCCGGGCCAAGCAACCGCCTGCACTATTGGGAGCAGATCAAAGCTTACTATCATCCACTGCACAGGCTCAATGTTGCTGTAGATGTTGTATCGCCTGGAAGCGATCTGAGTAACTATCGACTGGTGGTGGCTCCTCTGCTGTATCTGCTACGTTCCGGTGTAGCCCAGAACCTGGAGCGATTCGTCGAACAGGGTGGAACGCTGCTGACGACCTTCTTTAGTGGGATTGTGGATCAGCATGATCGTGTGGTACCGGGTGGTTACCCTGGCGAGTTACGCAAACTGCTGGGGATACATGTTGAGGAGTTTGACCCCTGGACAGAAGAGATGACCAATCAGGTAATAATCGAAGAAGGGCCCTTACAGGGTACCTATCCCTGTACACTTTGGGGAGAAGCAGTGCGGCTCGAGGGAGCCCATTCCATTGGGGTCTTTGCCAGTGACTACTATGCCAACGGTCCAGCTTTAACAGTGCATCAATTTGGGCAGGGGCGGGCCTATTATCTGGCGACACAAGGAAGCGATGAACTATTGGCAGGTCTGACACGGCTGCTTTGTGAGGAAGCGGCTGTATCTCCAGCGTTGGGGGTGGATGAACGAGTGGAGGTAACACGGCGGATGCGAAGCGATGGACGTGCTGTATACTTCCTTCTCAATCATACTGAAAGGCCTGAACAAGTAGCATTACCAGCAGGTGTATTTACCTCCCTGTTGAGTGGAGAAGAGGTCGAGGGCCAAATAGAGATAGCTGCACGAGATGTAGCGGTCCTCCTGGCTAAGTAGCAACCAGAAAACAAGAGAGCAACAAGGGCGAGCGCGTAGAGGACCAATTCATTAGCCTATACCCAGGTGCAAGGAAGGAGGCAGGCAACATGGGGACATCACGGCGTGCTGTTTTAAGGATGCTAGCAGGTCTGGTCGTTGCAACAGGTAATGCTCCCAGCCCATCCAGGAAGAGGCACGACCCTGCTGACATATTATGGCCAATTGCACTACAAGGTAGATCCCCTCGCCTGGTCACCCGATGGCAAACGTCTGGCTTCGGGGTACATCGCGGAGTCTTTGAGCCTCTTGCAGGTATGGGATGCCAATACTGGCAAAACCATGCTTTCCTGCAAGCATGGCCAAAATGTGTATGGCGTGGCCTGGTCGCCCGATAGTAAGCGTGTCGCCTCTGGCGGTGGTGATAACCGGGTACATGTCTGGGATGCCGCTCAGGGCAAAGATGCTACGACAACAAGCAGGACCTTACTGATCTACGTAGGGCACACCGGTTCAGTGATTGGCGTGGCCTGGTCGCCTGATGGGACACGTATCGCCTCTGGGAGCACTGATCCGCCTGTGCAAGTCTGGGAGGCAACGACAGGCAAGACCCTGCTCACCTACCCAGGACATTCGGGTTCAGTGATTAGCGTGGCCTGGTCGCCTGATGGGACACGTATCGCCTCTGGGAGCGCAGACAGGACTGTAAGGGTATGGGAAGGAACCACGGGCAAGACCCTGCTCATTTACACAGGGCATGCAAGAGAGGTGTTTGGCGTGGCGTGGTCGCCTGATGGAACGCGCCTCGCATCAGCAAGTGCCGATAGAACTGTACGGGTCTGGGAGGTGACGACAGGCAAGACCCTGCTCACCTACACAGGTCACAGCGCTCCTGTGACTGACGTGAAGTGGTCGGCTGATGGCCAGTTGATTGCCACAGGAAGCGGTGATACAACCGTTCAGGTGTGGGAAGCAACCACTGGCAGGGTGTTGTTCACCTATAGAGGGCATACCGACGTGGTGTTTAGTGTAGCATGGTCGCCCGATGGAACGCGCCTCGCATCGGCAAGTGCTGATACGACCGTGCAAGTCTGGGAGGCTCGATAACTCCATCTTGATCTGTCACAAAGAGGTGCTGCCGGTGACTTTGGGTCCAGGCAGCCACGACACCTGGCTGCGTGGTCAAGAGGGATGTCAGGGCTGATCCTGTCCTGGAGGAGAGGTGGTTGATTGTCGCAAGACAAGATAAGGCTCCGCCAGATGTGAAACAGGCATAGCCTTGTTCCCATCGATCTGACCAAGCAGCAGTTCAGTTGCTTCCTTCGCCAATTGAGACTTAGGAATGGCAATAGTGGTCAGCGGAGGGCGCAAATGCGCCGAAATAACAATATCATCCAGGCCAATAACGGAAATATCTTGAGGAATGCGCAGTCCCTCATCCAGTATAACTTCCATAGCACCCAGCGCCATCCAGTCGGTCGTCGCAAAAATAGCTGTTGGGCGCTCGGAACGAGCGAGCAGATTTTTCGCTGCGGCGGCCCCACTCTCTAATGTTGAGTTCCCGCGTTGTATCAACTCAGGAGGTAAGGGAATACCGGCTGTTTGCAATACAGACTGGAACCCTTCCAGGCGCAATCTTTGTTGCGGTTCGTCAAAGATGACAGCAATACGTCGATGCCCCAGGGCGAGCAGATACTCTCCTGCAAGTTGCCCTGCGCGATAAAAGTCAACACTGACCTGAGGTATGCCAACAGGGATTTCATTCTCTTGCCAATCACAAAGAACAATGGGGACCCCTTGCCGCAAATAGCTGGTAATATCAGCCATATCCAGACTTGATCCCATGACAATGTACCCATCCACCCAACGACTCATCAGCCGTTCCATCTGTTCTCGCCCTAGCACAAAATCGCCATTGGTGATACAGAACAATGTCTGATATTCGTGCTCGCGAACAATGTTCTCGACAGCTTCCATAATTTCCGGATAGAATGGATTGGCAAGAGAGGGAAGGACAAGAGCGATTGTGAGAGTTTTGTGTTGACAGAGATAGCGAGCAATCACGTTGGGGCGATATCCCATCTCTCTGGCGCATAGTAATATGCGCTGGCGCGTCGCCTCACTTATTTTGCCTTTTCCTGTCAGGGCATTTGCAACAGTACTCTTGGAGGCCCCTGCCTCCTTTGCAATGTCATAAATCGTCACCATGCTATAATCGTTACCATACTATGCTTGCCCAAAGGCGGGACATTCCGCCGGTGAACGCAACAGTATCAAATGACAGAGATTACCTGGATAGAGTATATTTAATGGACCGGACCGTGTCAAGAGAGTCCGCCCATGCACGAGAGTAGCAAATTGTTCGAGAGGAATGAATAAACTATAGAGCGTTAATCCATTGTACGCTCACAGTTTCTCAGGTACCATTACGCTCAAGAAGCTTGTCTTAGGCCGGAGCGAAAGGAAATCGAGGCATGAAGCGAGTGCTGGCTCTCCAATTTGTGTGGGATGATCCGCCTGGGTACCTGGGTGAGATCATGCAGGAACACGATATCGCGTGCGATGTGATCGAGGTAGAAAAGGCTCCTGTTCCTGACCCGACGGAGTACGATGCACTGATTGCGATGGGTGGGCCGCAGCACGTCGGTCAAAACGATACATACCCGTATCTGAGAGGCGTGGCAACAGCAATCGGGCGAGCGGTGGATAACGAAGTTCCCTATCTTGGATTGTGCCTGGGAGGGCAGCTGCTGGCGTACGCAGTGGGCGCGCGAGTCAAAAAACATACCAGTTCCTCTATTGGCTTTTATGAGGTGCAGCTCACCGAAGAGGGGAAAAAAGACCCGCTTTTTGCGGGTTTACCTGGTTATCAACAGGTGATCCACTGGCATGAGGATACCTTTGACATTCCAGAGGGAGCGGTTCAACTGGCGACCAATGCTCGTACACAGAACCAGGCGTTTCGCTATGGTCGTCATGCCTATGGCACGCAATACCATATCGAGTTAACGCCCGGTATGCTGGATGTCTGGCTTTATTACCCCGAATACCGGGGAGAGATTGTCCGGGTTTTGGGTGAGGAGGCAGCCGAGAAGTTTGTGCGCGATCGTGAGAGGCTTTATCCGCTGTACCGCGAACATACGCGTATTA
>VBHV01000141.1:5033-10089 GCA_005881995.1 Chloroflexota bacterium
CCTCCCGTACTCAATCTATTGCAACTCTCGAACAGACCTCACCGACCCTCATTCGTCTGACATCCTCTCTTTCTGACGATGCGCTCGACTACCGTCAGGCATCCGACCAATGGAGCATCCGCGAAGTTCTTGCTCACCTGGTTGACGATGAAATGTACGTGATGCGGACTCGCCTTGAGCGCATGATCAAAGAGGATCGCCCTTCCCTTGCCCCTCACGATGAGCAGAGTTGGTACGCCAGCCGCAATACTACACGTGACAGGTTGGATGATTTGCTGAGCGATTTTGGCCTCCAACGTGCCGCGAGTCTGGGTATCATCAGCATGTTACGCGAGTCAGATTGGGTACGCGAAGGCTACCAACCAGAGTACGGCGTTTTCACCGCTGAGGAGTGGCTCACTCACTGGGCAGCACACGATACTACCCATATCCGGCAGATTGAAAGCAATTTGGAGGTATACAAGGTCAAAAATTCCACGTGAGTGAGGCATGTGGAAGATGCCCTACCTCAGATCTAACTTCACTCTCTATTATGATTCTTCACATGGAAGCAATGTTGTGAACCGCTCTCCCAACAAGGTCTCGATATAGGGAGTGACATCCCAATAATTCTTCAGAGCGAGGTATTCCTGGATGTATGTGTGGTTGCCGGGGGGATGGCGTTTGACGGCGCGGATCATGAGGTTTTTGTCGGTGTGCTCGGGGGCGATGAATTCGACGACATCGGTTTTGTAGCCCATGATGCGCAGGGCGAGGGCGCGAAAGGTGTCTGTGAGGATGTCGGCGAGGCGTTTCTTGAGGATGCCGTCGTGGAATACTGGTTGAAAGGGCTGCATGGCGCGCAGTTGTTCGTGCAGGTGGCGATGGCAGCAGGGAGCGCACAGGATCAAGCGGGATTGGGAGGTAATGCCCTGGACCAGGGCTTCGTCGGTTGCGGTATCGCAGGCGTGGAGGGCCAGCACAATGTCCGGGGAGGTCTCTGGGACATAGTCGATAATGGCCGACTGCTGAAAACACGCGCCGGAGAAGCCTAACTGGTCGCTCTGTTGGTTGTCCTTCTGGATCAGGGTCTCGTTGACATCGATGCCCACGAGGCGCGCCGGAATGTGGCGCACGTCAATGAGGTAGTGATACGCGGCGAATGCCAGGTAGGCCGATCCGCATCCACAATCAAGTATCTGGACGGGAGTGTGATCAAAGCGGTCCAGTTCACCGGTGTGCTCGAGTAGTTTGAGAAATTCGTTGATCTGGGTGAACTTGGCCTGCATGCTGGGCAGCACTCTGCCGCGCTCATCCATGATACCGGTGGCCTGGAGGAATGCATCCGGGCGATTGGCGGGCAGGAGCAGGTTTTTACGCTGATCGTGCGAGAGATCTGGCCGGGGCGGGGCAGATTCCGGCGCGGTACGCTGCACGGTGGGTTTCCCCTTTTTGGTGAACTGGACACGTAGGGTCTCCGCGGTCGATTGCGCGATGATGGTATGAAAAGGCAGCGCCAAAAGCTCTGCGAGCTTCTCCCTGGCTTCACCGGTGCGATAGTTTTTGGTAATGTCCTGTTTCTGCGTGAAGTAGGAGAACTGGAGATAGCGCTCGTTCTTAATCTGCACGGGCCGCACTATTACCTGCCGCCAGGGGAGGAGCTGATCGCGTATCTGACCTTTCAGGGTCAGCCGCACAAACGTTTGCTCGTCCAGGACGAGCAGCTCTATCTGCTGTTTATAATCGATATGTTCGCTGATCATTGGCTCACTTTACTACGAGTACGGGACAGGTGGCCTTTTCAATCAAGGAGTGGCTGACACTGCCCATGATGGCGCCGCGCAAGGGGCTGAGTCCGCGTGTGCCAACCACGATGATGTCCGCCCGCGTTTCATTGGCTACCTGCAAAATACCTTCATCTACCCGATCGCTGACTACTACACGACCTGAGACTGTAACCTCTGGCGATGTTACCAGTCCGCGTATCTGCTCGACGGCGCGATCTACAATTTCCTGTGCTTGCGAGAGTTCTTCGGTCTTTGTTTCTTCCACGAGGGACTGAGCCTGCTCAAGCGGCTGCTCCGGCGTAAGCACTGAAATACCGAGCGTCGGTTGGGACGAGTACATGATGAATCATGGCAGAACCCCTTTCTTTGCTATCCGATCTCGCTTGACTGCTATCGCGTAGCCTTGATAGAGCAGCATTATAACATTAGTCTATATCACTGGGAAGCCAGCGTCCAGAGAAAACGCAGAAAATCGCAATAAAAACCTTATCAATTGAAGTTTTTGCATTTTTGTTAAGCGGTTCCCTTTTCTTTTTCTTATAATTTCTGCTATACTTGCACACACATATATTTCTTATGGGAGCGTATTCCGATACACCCGTTGGAGGATGGAGCTACGTAGGGCATACTGTATGCAGAGACAAACTGAAGAAGTAGTTATAAGTTTATAGACCAGACGATGTAACAATACCTGATACACGAATACATCTCGAAAGGCAGCAACCGACATCGATGTCGCAGTATAATAAGAATCGACACAAGCAACGAATCTCAGACGACCATCTCCCTCTCAAAATCGTTGGATGTAGTATCGCCTGCGAACGACACCCTCTTCGTAACGAGGATAGTTACTTCATCGAGGAGAATAGCGGCCTGGCGGCAGTGTTTGACGGGGTAGGGGGCAGCGCAGCAGGAGAGGTTGCATCGCAAACAGCAAAGCGCGCCACGCTTCACGGATGGAAACAAGCACTACGACAGATATATAAGCGTCAACGCGGACGCCTGGTAGATTGCCATGCCGCCGATTTCTGTGCGGTGCTGCGGCAGTTGATCGAAAACGCCGACGAACAGGTGCGTACCGAGGGGGCAAAAGAAGCGGGGACCGATGATCTCGCGACGACGGTAGCGATGGCGATGTTCTGCCTGGAGCCGGAGACGAATGTGATAACTATGATTTACGCGCATGTGGGTGACAGCAGGGTGTACTTGCTGCACGAAAACGAACCTTTGAAACGGTTGACGACCGATGATGGATTGCTTGGCAGGCTGGTGGAAAACGAGATGGTCAGCGAAGATGATGCGCGGCGCATTGACCAGGCCATACACGTGGATGACCTTTCAGATGTAGAATTCAGTTACTTCCGACTGCGCGGGGGTATTACCCAGGCGTTAGGCGGCCCTTTACCTCCTACCATTCACCTCGATGAAATTCCGATCTCCGTTGGAGATCGTGTCCTCCTCTGTACTGATGGCATTCACGATAATCTTACTGATGCCGAAATTGAGACGTTACTGCGAAAAACGTCACGCGATGGCGCGGCACGAATGGTGGTGGAACAATCGCAACTGCGCTCGCGAGAAGAACGTCAAATCACGATCCGCGCGAAACCAGATGATATGAGAGCGATTGTGATTACGCGGCGTTTTTAAGCAGGGCAGAGGAGAGCAAGCAGAGCAAGCACTCCAAAACTACCAGGCAATCTTCTTGTTTTGGGCGTTCATTTATCGTGTGTGCTACACTCGAACAGAAGTTGTTCTTGTGCCACGCGTGAGGGCAGATTGACAAAGGATGGCCCGCGTATCTTGGCTCGCCAGGGATACTCGCTGCCATCGCTGATGAGGTAGACGCCCAGTTCGCCCTTGCTGCTCTCAAGGGCAAAGTACGTCTCGCCGCGTGGTGGACGCAGCGCAATCGGCGTGCGAGCACTGATGGGACCTGGTGGTAGTTGATCGATCGCCACGCGACAGAGACGAATACTCTCCCGCAGCTCTTGCAGGCGCACGGCGTTGCGCGCGTAGCAATCGCCTTCCTGCCGTACCTGGACCTGCACCGGCACTTCGCGGTAGGCCATGTAGGGGCGATTGACGCGCAGGTCCCACCTGATGCCGCTGGCCCGCGCCATTGGCCCGCTCAGACCGTAGGCGAGGGCTTGCTGCGGATCGAGATAGCCCACGCCCTGGGTGCGCGCCTGGAAGATGTCGTTGCCGCTGACGAGCCGCTCCAATTCACCCATGTTCTTCTCCAACTGATCCAGGTAGGCTTCGCATGATCTGAGCCAGCCGGCGGGAAAATCGTGCAGCACGCCCCCGATGCGCACATAGTTGACGTTGAAACGACTGCCGCCCAATGCCTCGAAGAGATCCATCACCCCCTCGCGGTCGCGCATGGCCCACAGTAGGGGGGTCGTTGCTCCCAGGTCATTCACGTAGGCGCCAATGCCGATCAGGTGACTGGCGATGCGCTGCAGTTCCCCCACCAGCAGGCGGATGTACTGGGCGCGCCGGGGCGGCTCAAGCTCCATCAGTTGCTCGATGGCACCAGCATAGGCGATCTCGTTCAGCATCGGGGAGAGGTAGTCGGCGTTATCCAGGTAGCGGATGCCGCCCAGGTACGGACGATTTTCCAGCGTTTTCTCGATGCCGCGATGCAGGTAGCCTATCACCGGCGTGCAATCCACCACGGTCTCGCCTTCCAGGGTCAGCACCAGGCGCAGCACCCCATGTGTACTGGGGTGCTGAGGTCCGAGGTTCAGAAGCATCTCCTGCCTACCCGGAGGAGCCGGCACTACTGCATCGACCGTTTCCTGCTTGAGCTGGGCTGCCCCTGCTCCCAAAGAGGAGTCCTGGTTATCGCGCGGGATGTAGCCCTGCTTCTCGATTTTCTCGCGCAGTTTGAAGATTCCCTCTATCAGCGCTTCCGGGCGCGGGGGACAGCCCGGCACATAGACATCGACCGGGACCACGGTGTCAACACCCTGAACCGTGTAATAGCTGTCGTAGAACTCGCCGCCGGAGTTGGCGCACTGCCCCATGCTGATGACCCATTTGGGTTCGGGCATTTGCTCCCAGAGATGGCGCAGGCGCGGGGCCATCTTGACCGAGACGGTTCCGGCCACGATCATCAGGTCGGCCTGGCGGGGACTGGCGCGGAAGACCTCCGAGCCGAAGCGGGCCATATCGTACTGGGGAGCAGACGCGGCCGCGATCATCTCGAAGCCGCAGCAGGCCAGCGCGTACATAAACGGCCAGACGGAGCGAGAACGCGCCCAGTTCTGTGTCCATTGGAGCAT
>VBHV01000142.1 GCA_005881995.1 Chloroflexota bacterium
TAACCTCGTCCTCTACAAGACCGTAAGTAGGCGCTTCACCCCCATTTGGTCCTCCAATACGAATGGTCGGGAGGTAGGCCAGTGTGACATGCAAACGGATGGCAACCTGGTGATCTACACTGCCGATAATACACCCATTTGGGCCTCCCACACGAATGGTCACAATGGTTCGCACCTGGAGGTACAGGATGATGGGAATGTGGTGATCTACACTCCTGATCAAAAACCCATCTGGGCCACTGGCACTCAGGGGCGATAAAGTTCATAGCTACATTGAATTTGGGATTGCAGTTCTGTCTACGGCAGAGTATAGTTAGTACAACGGCATCGAATGAAGATCCTCAACCCCGTTCTTCATCGTAGTATCACATCCGTATCGTTCCATTGATAACTTGAAACTAGCTCTCCAGTGGAGGTGCGAGCATGCCAGATCGAGTAGGGCAACAGCTTGGCAACTATCACCTCATCCGCTTGCTGGGGCGAGGCGGCTTCGCAGAAGTCTACTTAGGAGAGCACCTCTACCTGAAAAGTCGCGCCGCGCTCAAAGTGCTTCGCACCTCGCTTGCGGACGAGGATGTCGAACAGTTCCTCGCCGAGGCCCAGACGCTCGCTCGCCTGGCGCATCCCAACATCGTGCGCGTGCTCGATTTTGCCGTCGAGCAAGGAATTCCCTTTCTCGTCATGGAATATGCCCCCAGAGGAACCATGCGGCAGCATCACCCCCGCGGCTCCTGCCTCTCGCTCGAAACGACGACCGCCTACGTCAAGCAAGTCGCGGCGGCCTTGCAGTATGCCCATAATCACAATGTGATCCATCGCGATATCAAGCCGGTGAATATGCTGCT
>VBHV01000143.1 GCA_005881995.1 Chloroflexota bacterium
CGTTACTTGGCGCAACTGTCTCTCCATACAACATGTACTGGCAGGTGCAGGGCGAGAAAGAGGAGAAACGCGCCGGAACGAAAAGGCAGAAAGAGCGCCGAGCAGCGATAGATATTGCGATAGGCGTGATCAGCGGCAACTTAGTGGCGTACTTTATTATTATCTGTACCGCAGCCACGCTTTTTGCACATCACCAGAGCGTAACGACAGCGGCAGATGCAGCGCGCTCATTAGAGCCATTACTTGGCCCATTCGCTAAATACCTGTTTGCTATCGGGTTTATCGGAGCAGGGCTTGTAGCTATTCCGGTGCTGCTTGCCAGTACCTCTTATGCAGTAGCGGGAACCTTTGGCTGGCCTGCGGGACTTTCCAAGAAACCCTGGCAGAATGAAGGCTTTTATCTTATCCTGACCGTGTCGTTAGCTGTAAGTCTCATCATTGCATTGCTACGGTTCAGTCCCATTCAACTTATTTTCTGGGCGAATGTGCTATCGGGTGTGCTGGCACCGCTTCTCGTGGTATACCTCATCATTATGGGCAATAACCGCAGAATCATGCGCGGGCAACGCATCGGTATCATGACGAATATCGGGTTAATAGTGACAGCCCTGGTGATGTTTGCCGCTGCCTTCCTGCTGTTCTACGGCCTGGCAACGGGACAGAGTTCGTAGGGACACCGTGTCAGGGTGCCTTACGCATGCCTGCGCACATGCCCGAAGTCGTTTAATATATAAAGAACGCGATGTTTCCCTGCTGCGCGCACTACGGTGATGGAGGTATTAGCGGCAGGGAAAAAGAAATCACGAGCCAGTCCCAGGGTTTCTGCGGCGTAGGCATTAACGACACCCCCATGCGCGAATACAACGATGCGCTGGCCGATGTGCCTACTCACGATGTCATCAAACGCCTCGACGACGCGCTGGCGGAAGGCTTGTGAGGGTTCGCTATCGGGTATGACATCCCAATGTCCGGCCTCTCCTGCCAGGCGCACAATATCCCGCTGGCGTTCTTGCAATGCCCGCGTGAGGGCTGCCAGGTCTTGAGTATCATCGGGCAAGGGACGGATATTGCCCAGCCGGATTTCCTTCAATCCTTCGACAATGGTAGGTGTCATACCCAGGCGTTCAGCCAGCGGCGCGGCGGTTTGCAGGCAGCGCTTCAAGGGACTGCTGTACATGGCATCGAATTGGAGCTTGCTGAGCCGCTCAGCTAAGGCCTGGGCCTGTTCGCGCCCGATACGGCTGAGCGGCAGGTCATCATAGATGCCGCCAGGAATAATTTCATCTGCTCCAGGGATTGCGTCGGCGTGACGCACGATGAAAAGTTCAGCGGCGCTGTCGCGCTGGATCAAAAAAGGGTCTTGCATGTATTTGATTGGTTCCTAATCTATGATGGCGCATTGTTACATACATCGAGCGCCTGGCGCGCAAGCGCGGGCACCCCATATTCTAATTGCTCGAAGAATGGATCATCGGTTGTGCCGGAGCGGTGACGCTGATAGCTGCCTTCCAGCAGGATTGCCAGTTTCCAGATGGCCAGGGCCACGTAAAAGGCCATATCTCCTATCGAACGGCCGGTGCGTTCAGCGTAATACGCTGCTATCTCTTTGCGCGACGGGAAGCCTGGCTGTTCCATCACTCGCCACGAATCGGAGGTGAACCCGGGTTCCGGGTCACCCTGTTCGCGCCAGAATGAAAGCAAATAGCCGACGTCCGCCAGGGGATCACCGATGGTAGCCATTTCCCAGTCGAGTATAGCAATGACCTCCGGCCTGTCGCTGGCGTACATGGCGTTGTCGATGCGAAAATCGCCATGTACGATGGTGGCTGGTCCTGAAACGGGCATATGGGCCGTTAACCACGCGGTGACAGCATCCAGGTCAGGTAATGGGCGCTGACGCGATTTCTCCAACTGGCCGGTCCAGCGGCGCACCTGGCGTTCCAGGTAGCCCTCTGGCTTGCCAAAATCTCCCAGACCGACGGCCTGCCAATCAACGGTATGTAGCGCGGCCAGCGCATCGATCAACGATCTGCTGNNNNACCATGCAGGCGTTCCATGAGGTAGAAAGGTGCGCCGATGATGCTCACATCATCACAGGCCAGGATGACGCGCGGCACCGGAACATTGGTATTGTTCAAGGCTTTGAGTACGCGGTATTCGCGCAGCACATCGTGTGCAGTTGGCAACAAAGGCCCGCGCGGTGGACGGCGCAGTACCCATTCCTGGCCACCGCGCCCAATGAAAAACGTCTCATTGGAGTGCCCGCCACGCACGCGCTCGACGCGCAGGGGCATATCGTTTGTATGCTCGGCCGTAATGCGCCTGGCGAGATACTCACGTAGTCGTTCCTCGTCAACCAGAGGAGGAAGGGATGTCATATGATCATGTTCCTTTCATGTAAGGGTTGGGTATATGACAGCGTAGCATAACCCCAGAGGGCGACCGCAAGGGTCCCCACGTCGCCCCACACCTCTCCCGCCCTTACAATGGCTACGAATGGGTTAACTTAGTTGTACCTCCCAGGGCGACCGCAAGGGTCCCTACCCCACCCCACGCCGCCCCCGCCCTTACAATGGTCACGAATGGGTTAATTGGCGAATGACGGTTTTAGCTACTGCGCGTTTGTGCACTTCGTCGGGGCCGTCGGCTATGTGGAGCGTTCGGGCGTGCGCCCACATCGAGGCAAGTGGAAAGTCATCGCTCAGACCGGCGCCTCCGAAGACCTGCATGGCGCGACTCACCACGTTGGAGAATACTTCGGGGGCGGCGATTTTAATCATGGCGATCTCCTTCTGCGCGGCCTTTTTCCTCAGCGTATCGATCATCCAGGCGGCTTTGAGGGTCAGCAGGCGGGCTTGCTCGATCTCCAGTTCGGATTGGGCGATCCATTCTTGAATGACGCCCTGCTCAGTCAAGGGTTTGCCGAAGGCGATGCGCGAGGCGGCGCGCTGGCACATCAGCTCAAGGGCGTACTGCGCGCCTCCGATGGCACGCATGCAGTGATGAATGCGTCCCGGACCCAGGCGCGCCTGGGCAATGGCAAAGCCCCCGCCTTCTTCGCCTAGCAGGTTGCTCACCGGTACGTGCACGTTCTCAAAAAGTATCTCGCAGTGGCTCTCGTTATCGATATAGCCCATCACCGGAAGATTGCGCAAAATCGTGACGCCCGGCGTGTTTTTTGGCACAAGCACCATACTCTGCTGTCGGTATCTATCAGCAGAATCGGGCGCGGTCTTGCCCATCACGATGAGAATCTTGCAGCGTTCGCGTGCCGCTCCCGATATCCACCACTTGCGTCCATTGAGGACATAGTCACCGGCTTCACGCCGGATGGTGAGCTGGATGTTGGTCGCGTCGGAACTGGCGACATCTGGCTCGGTCATGGCGAAGGCCGAACGAATCTCGCCGTCCAGCAGAGGCTGCAGCCACTGGCGTTTCTGTTCGGGTGTGCCGAACTGGGCCAGTATCTCCATATTGCCTGTGTCGGGCGCGGCGCAGTTAAATACTTCGGAGGCCCAGCTGACGCGCCCCATGATTTCGGCTAAGGGGGCGTATTCCAGGTTGGTGAGGCCCGCGCCGTACTCCTCATCGGGCAGGAAGAGGTTCCACAACCCCTCAGCCCTGGCCTTTACTTTCAACTCATCAATAATTTCGGCGTGGTGATGCGGGTTGCCCGAAGCGGTGATCTGCTCGTAATAGAGCTGCTGGTTGGGGTAGATGTAGCGATCCATAAAATCGCTGACGCGCTTGCGTAATGCGTTGACTTTTTCGGTGTAGGCAAAATCCATCGATGTGCGCTCCTCTATGATAAGCCAGACATTTTCTTTTTGACTATACCATATTGGCGAGGTGAAATGCCTAATCAATCAATAAAGAACCAGGGACGCGTTTTCGATCACTGCTCCCTGGTTCTTCCGTTTTGCTTCACGGCGCGTTTGATAAGGACCCCGGAAAAGTCTCTCTCCAGAGTCCTTTTTTACCTTATTGGTTTGGTGGCCCCGGCTGCCACTGTGAACCTGACGATTGTTGCGATGGTGGATACTGCGATGGCTGCGGGTACTGCTGATACGGCGGATTTGGCGACGACTGCGGGTATTGCTGATATGGCGACGATGCCGGTGATGACTGCGGCTGCCGGTACTGTGCAGTTGGTGGATATGGTGATGGTCCTGCTGTTGGTTGTGCTGGCTGCTGCCATGGCTGAGGCGGAGATTGCCAGGGCGATGCCGGTGTCTGCACCGCCGAAGTTGCCGGTTTCCTCCTGACCTCCATTATGCCGCCAATGAAAGCAGCAAAGATTGACAGTGTGTATACCCAGAAGCCCGCGCCTAAAAGGGATGCACCAGAGACACCAATAGCGCTTATCTGGGTAGCACCGAGATAGAAAAGCGCTAAGATTATAAGGGTAAGAACGGTCAATCCAATCAGCCATCCGGCAGGAGCTCTCTTTGTGCTTGACCGATTGCTACTGCGCAGTTGCAAACCGGCAATTACCAGTATAACCGCTGCAATCACTGGCGCAAGCCAGAGAAACGCTACTCCCTGGCCACTATTTGAACTGTAACCAGATGATATACCAATACTGGCTACTTGCTCTCCCGTGACGGAAAATGGACCAATTGCCACAAACGGCAGAGCGAAAAAGGCGAGTATGGCTAGAGCGCCGCCGATTAACGCGATGATATAGCCGATCTTCTTGTTTTGTGTTGCCATGGACGACCCAACCTCTCTACTGGTAATGGTGTTTCTGCATTTAGGATAAGAGTACATACAAGCTCATGCTTTGTCAGGTGCTAAGTATATAGGTTTCCAGACATTCTGGCAAGTTGATTCAGCAATAATCGAACTATATAGCATTAAATGGCTAGTGCCAGTCCCATTACGAGCAGGGTTTGTTGTAAATCTAGCGCCATTGGTTATCAGTATTACTTTGAAGTCGAATGGATTTAACTGCTGAATATCCGGTAGTGGTTAAACGGAGAAGGATGTGGTAGAGTACCAGCAG
>VBHV01000144.1 GCA_005881995.1 Chloroflexota bacterium
TAGCGGAGCTAGAGCTTGGGGGACCACAGCAAGGCGTATGGCTGGACCGCTTAGAGCGGGAGCATGACAACCTGCGAGCGGCGTTGCAGTGGACGATTGAGCAGGGGGAGGCCGGGGGTAGCATGGAGATGGCCTTGCGCTTGGGTGGAGCGCTGCGGCGCTTCTGGTGGGGACGTGGCCATTGGAGTGAAGGGCGAAATTTCCTGGAACGGGCGTTAGCCACTGGCCTTGCGGATACCTGGATCGATCCATCTGTACGGGCAAAGGCACTCTTAGCTGCCTCAAACCTGACCTTCGTCCAGAGCGACTATGAGCGGGCAAAGGTGCTGTCTGAGGAGAGCCTGGCACTGTACCGGGAACTCGAAGACCGGCATGGCATCGCGTACTCCCTTTATCGGCTGGGGAACGTTGCCTGGGTGAGAGGCGATACGGCAGCGGCGCGTTCGCTGATCGGGGAAGCTTTAGCGCTCTTCAGAGAGGTGGATGATAAAGAGTATATAGCCTACTCGCTCTTCTCCCTGGGGTTATTTGCCAGTAGCCAGGGTGAGTACGCCAGCGCGTGCACCCTGTACGAAGAGGGCCTGGCAATGAACAGAGAGCTCGGAAACAAGAGGGGCATCGCTCACTCACTCTCACAATTGGCGAAGGCCCTCTTCGTTTCCCAGGGCGACCCGGCACGAGTGCGTTCACTGCTGGAGGAATGCCTCGCTCTCTCTAAAGAGGTAGGCTTCAAGGAGGGGATTGCGGCAGCTAAATGCCTCTTTGGGCAGCTAGCTCTTGACCAGGGTGACCTTGCCAATGCGCGCTCACTGGTGGAGGAGAGTGTCGCACTCTACAAGGAGATGGGACACCGGTTTGGCACAGCGGAAGCGCTGTCGGTTTTAGGGAAGGTGGTTACTGCCCAGGGCAACTACGCGGCAGCACGCGCATTGTACGAGGAGAGCCTGGCGATCTCCGGAGAATTGGGCGAAAAATGGGTAATCGCCGTCTCCCTGGTAAGATTGGGCGAGGTAGTCGCGGCACAGCAAAAGCTCGCGTGGGCTGCACAACTGTGGGGGGCAGCAGATGCCTTACGCGACGCGATTGGAGTACCCATCCCGCCCGTTGAACTCGCTGACTATGAGCGCTCGCTGTCGGCTGCGCGTGTCCACCTGGGAGAGCGAGCTTTCGCTGCCGCCTGGGCCCAGGGGCGAGCCATGTCGCCGGAGCGGGCATTGGCCGCGCAGGGCCAAAAACCAACTCCAATCCCGACCCCTATTGTGTCCCCACCAACCTATCCCGACGGGCTGACGGCACGCGAGGTGGAGGTGCTGCGCCTGCTGGCGGATGGTCTGACCGACCTGCAGATGGCTGACAAGCTAGTGCTCAGCCCTCGCACCGTCCATGCCCATATTAGCTCTATCTACAGCAAGCTGGGCGTGAACTCACGCAGTGCGGCTACCCGCTATGCCATCGAGCATCAGCTCGCCTGAAACAGGTGACCGCAAGGGTTGCACCTACATCTCTGCTCCTCATTCAGCTTCGATCTCACAACTGACGGCAAACTACTTTCTCACGGTGGCCAATGCGCAGACCTATTCGCTCACAACAGCTAGGTAATTCTATCTAGCGGGTTCTCAGAAGGAAGATGGCAAGGAATTACACGATTCTGTCGATGCGCCCTGCTCCCCTTTGAGGTATATCTCTTGGTATGGCAAGTGGAAGAAAGAAACACAATGATTCCGCACATCAAACTACGCAGAGTCAGTAAAGGAAAGAGAATTGCTTCACGACAAGATTGCGCCAGGGCCGCCGGGTCATTTCCTGCTTGGGAGTACGAGAGACATCCGGCACGACCCGCTGCGTTTTGGATTGGAAATGGTTCGGCAATACGGTGATATCGTTCGGATCCGCCTCCTGTTCTGGCCCGCTTACCTGGTCAATCACCCCGATGGCATCAAGCATGTCCTCCAGGAAAACCCGCGAAACTATCACAAAGACCTCGCTCCCTACAGGCTCTTGAAACCATTACTCGGCCAGGGACTCGTCACCAACGACGGGGAATCCTGGCTCCAGCAGCGACGCCTCATACGGCCAGCCTTCCATCGAAAGCGCCTGGCAGCCTTTGGCACGCTGATGACCGGCGCTACCCTCACCATGCTCGATCAGTGGCAGAGATTCGCCGGGTGGGATCAGCCTCTGGAGGTCGCAGCAGAGATGCTGCGCCTGACGCTGCGTATCGCTGGCCAGGCCCTCTTCAATATCGACCTGAGCGATGAGACACCTACCGTTGGCCAGGCAGTGGCAAGCGTGAACAAGCTGCTCTCGGAATATCTCTATGCTCCTTTCCCATCACTCATTATTCCAACACCGCGCAGTCGCCGCCTTCAGGCTGCATGTCGCACGCTTGACCAGGTAGTACATGACATCATCATCCAGCGTCGCCAGCAGAACACCGACACAGGTGACTTGCTCTCAATGTTGCTATTAGCGCATGACGAGCGGACAGATCAGAGGATGAATGATCAGCAAGTACGTGATGAAGTGATGACGCTGCTGATCGCCGGTCACGAGACGGTATCAACCGCACTCACATGGGCCTGGTACCTACTTTCCCAGCATCCGGAGATCGAACGCCGCCTCCATAGTGAGTTGGACGACGTGCTTGGCGGGCATCTGCCGACGGTAGAGCATCTCGCCAGGCTCACCTACACGCGTATGGTAACTGAGGAAGTACTACGGCTCTATCCACCAGCCTGGATCTTCGGACGAAAAGCAATCGCAGATGACGAGATCGGAGGCTATTTCGTTCCTGCGAACAGCATGATTGTGCTGAGTCCATACATGACGCACCGCCATCCTGCATTTTGGGATAATCCGGAGGT
>VBHV01000145.1 GCA_005881995.1 Chloroflexota bacterium
TTCCATCCGCGTGGCCGTCAGTGGCCGCACCGCTACACCGCCCCTTTTCCAGATGATGGAAGTGCTGGGCCGCGAGCGTACTATGCGACGTATCGAACAGGCTATCGCGCGGCTCGCTGGGTAATGTGACACATATCAGGTATAAATCTGTAGGGAAACGCACATGTCACAGAGGGATTATATTCTGAGGTTGGCAGAAGAGGTTGGGCGCGCTTTGGCTCAGGTAATCTATCACAGGCAAAGGCAAGATTACCAGGGCGCGCTCAACTTCATCGATGAACAGTACAAGCAGACGCTGGGCATGGGCGCGGGATTCATCCACTCCGCCCCGGAAGAGACGCTCTTAGCCATGTTGACCTCGCTGGGAGCCTTGAATACTGAAAAATGCTGGTTGCTCGCCACCCTCTTGAAAGCGGAAGGCGAGATTTACGAGCTGCAGGAAAATGAAAACGATAGCTATTATTGTTACCTCAAATCGATGAATCTCTTCCTCGAAGTCCTGTCCCTTGATAAGTCCCTCTCGCTTAGCGAACCTGTTGCTGAAGTGGAAGGACTTCTCCACAAGCTGGAAGCCTACGAATTACCGCTGCACACGAGGCAGTTGCTCTTCCACTATTTCAAGCAGACAGGCAGGCGCTCTCAAGCTGAGGAAATAATTCAAAGCTAACCGGACTGACCACTAGACAAGAAAGCACAGATTATTTACACTTGCTTACAGGAAATTTTTTTGCCCAGAAGAGGGAAAAGAGTGTCATCCAACAAATCTACGCAAGTTGCACGCTCTACGGTCGCCGATACCTGGCACTGGCTCTGGCCAGATGTACTGATGCGCATCATCCCGCTTGGGGTAATACCTTTTCTCTATATTGCCCTGCTGCATCTACCACTTGCGTTCTTAGGACTCACGCTGCACAACTGGCCTCAACAACTCGTGCTGGGCCTGGTGATCGGCATCGGGATGACTGTATTTTCCGCGCTCTACCGCATGTTGGTTGTAGGTCCCTGGTTTCGCTGGCCTACGCTGAGCGACCACGCGCTCCAGGGTTCCTACTACCTGTTTATCAATGGGCCGGTCGAAGAACTCTTTTTTCGTGGTTTTCTGCTGGCAGCGGTAACGCAAATGACAGGCTGGATCGGCTGGGGCTGGCTGGTCAGCACTGCTGCTTACACGCTCTACCATCGACTGGGGAAATGGAGCTGGCGCAGTGTTGGCGGGGTTGGACTGGCCGGGCTGGTTTTCAGTTTTCTGTACCTGGCACAACCCGAGCCGCGATCGCTGCTGGCGGTGGTGATTGTGCATGGTCTCACCACCTGGGGCTTTCTGAGCCTGGGTGACGAAATCATGTATCGCCGCTGGAAACGACAGAATGTATAAAGAATCATAGCCATGAAGACTTTTTCCTTTTGTATACGTCATAATACATAGAGCCTGGATATGCGCGAAGAGCACCGAAAGCTTTACTATGTATCCTACTTTCGTTACTTTAGTAGAAACGAATCGTCTCGCATTAAAGTACGATATAAATAAGGCATCTGGCCCTTCTCAGCATCATCTACTTCGTCACTATCTGGAGGACTAATTCCTTGAAAATTGTTGTCACTGGTGGGGCAGGGTTCATCGGGTCTCATCTCTGCGCCCGTTTACTCGAAGATGGACATAGCGTACTGTGCGTTGATAATCTGATCACGGGTGCAGAACGCAATATTGAACCATTACGCAATCATCCGCATTTTTCATTTTTACGGCATGATGTCACTACCCCCTTTTCCTTTGAAGCCGATGTTATTTATCACATGGCAAGCCCTGCAAGCCCTGTCGGGTATATGGAACACCCCATCGAAACCATCATGGTGAACAGCCAGGGAACCTATATGATGCTCGAACAGGCGCGTAAGCAGCATGCCATGTTCCTGTTTTCTTCAACCTCGGAAGCCTATGGCGATCCGCTGGTCCATCCACAGCGCGAAGACTACTGGGGCAATGTGAATCCCATCGGGCCGCGCGCCTGTTATGACGAGAGTAAACGCCTGGGCGAAACCCTGACGATGGAATACTACCGGCAGTACCAGCTCAATGCGCGTATCGTGCGTATCTTCAATACGTATGGACCTAATAGCCAGGCTGATGATGGACGCATGATTCCCAATTTCATCACTCAGGCTCTGCAAAATAAACCATTGACAATTTATGGCGATGGGAGCAAAACGCGCAGCATTTGCTACGTGAGTGACCTTGTAGACGGTCTTGTGCTTGCCATGTTCAAGCCCTATACGGCGGGTGAAGTGTTCAATCTGGGCAATACCGAGGAACATACGGTGCTTGAGTTTG
>VBHV01000146.1 GCA_005881995.1 Chloroflexota bacterium
CAGCCATTATCATCGGCGGGGTTGCCAGCGTCTGGGGATCGATGCTTGGAGCAGCTTTCGTGTTCGGATTGCCGTTGGTCATCGATCATTTCAACCTGCTGCCTGTGGCAAGTGGTTCGGGAGGAATCAGCAGCGGCGACCTGAACGCTATTCTTTATGGCTTGCTAATTGTTGTCTTCCTGCTCTTTGAGCCGGGAGGCGTGATTGGGCTTGTGCGCCGGGGCCAGGCGCTAGCCCGGAAGTTGAATGCGCATGCAGACGAAGGAGGTGAACCAGCCGAGATCACTGATCTGCCGCAAGGTGAGGACGCGATGAAGCGCGTCCCTACAGAGGATGCCGAAAGGTGAAGGCCGGGGCAGGTCAGACACAACAGGATTTTGGAGATGTTGGTACTATCCGTCCTGCCAACGCGGGTGCGATAGGAGTAGCAATGTTGCATATTTAACCGTCGTCATCTCGAATATTCCATGAAGAGGTGCAATCCATGCTTACCAGGAAGACGCTCTCTATGTGCGTAGGTTTCATTGTAGTCTGTGTGATGGTGCTTACCGGATGTGCCAGCAGCAGCCCAAGCGGCAATGGCAGCGGGAATACGCTAAAAGCGGGTCCGGGTGTCGATATGACTAAGAAGATCATTACGCTAGGTATCATCTCGCCCTATTCGGGTCCGGTAGCGGCACCGATTGGGGATCCACTGGCACTGGGCGTGAAAGTGTTCTTTGACCATGTCAATGCTAATGGCGGGATCAACGGCTTCCAGGTGAAATTCCTCGAAGAAGACTCGCAGTACAATGCGCAAGTCGCGGTACAGAAGTACAACCAGATTCACAACCAGATTCTCATGATCGCTGATAGCCTGGGAACGCCCCCAACGGAGGCCATTAATCCCCTGGCGACTGCGGACCATATGCTGGTGTCGGCAGCCACGCTGGCTTCCTCCCTGGCGCGCCAGAAATATATTATCCTGGTCGGAACCCCCTACCGGCTGCAGGTCGAGAATGCCTTCGACTACGTTGTCAATACCCTGAATATCAAGAATCCGGCAACGGGCATCATTTACCAGAATGATGAGTACGGCCAGGATGGCTTGACTGGCTATAATGAAGCCAAAACCGCCTACCAGTTAAATGATGTAGCCCAGGCCAGTTACGCGCCTACCGATAAGGACTTTACCTCGCAAGTGTCGCTGATGAAAGCCAAGGGAGCCAAGTATGTCTTCCTCTCCGCGCTGCCACTGGTTACGGCTACCATCGTCGGTACGGCTGCTAAACTGGGCTACTTCCCGCAGTTTATTCTCCAGAGTCCCGCCTGGGCGAACGGTCTGCTCGCCGTTCCCCAATTGAAGCCACTGCTGACCAAACTGTGGGTGGTCGGCCAGGGAGCGACCTGGGGGGATACCAGCAAGCCAGGCATGGCGCAATTGGTCCAGGATGTACAGAAGTATGCGCCGACCCAGCAGCCTGATGGTTACTTCGAGTTCGGCTATACCGAGTCCTATATCACCTACGCCATCCTGAAGAAGGCCATGGCCAATAACGACATCACGCGCGATGGTCTGTTCAATGCTTTCAATTCTTTGGGGAGTGTTGACCTGGGAGGGTTATACCCCTCGGTGACCTATGGCTCGTCGCCTGACCAGCGCGTGCCAACGCGCGACAATGTCGTCTTCCAGATCGACCCGACGCAGCCCAACGATGTCAAGGCGCTGACCGGTGACTTCACCGGCACAGCCGCTAAACAATCGAGCTTCTAACAGTTCTGAAGCAAAGGTTCCCAGGGCTGGGCAAGCCCAGCCCTGGGAATCTTTGCTTCTACACATTCCTTCTCGCAATAAAACGACGCCCATTCTGCCCCATATCCTCTATTGATTTCGGATGATACAATAGCTCAGAAAAATACCAAATTCTTCTTGTATGGAGATAGCATTTTATGGATTTCGCTACATTACCGAAAATAGAACTGCATCTACACCTCGATTGCTCATTGAGCTACGCGGCGGTTTCTCGTATAGACCCTTCTGTCACACTGCGAGAGTACCAGCAGGAATTTAATGGGCCGACCAGCTTTGCGAACCTGGAGGAGTTCTTCAAACGCGCGCCCAGGGGTACGGCCCTGATGCAGACGGAAGAACAGATACGCCTGGTCACTTTTGATGTCTTTGAACAACTCCGGCGCGACAACATACTTTACGCGGAGATACTGCTCGTGCCATTCATGCATACCAGCCAGGGACTCTCCCCAGAGAATGTGGTGGAAATCCTCGATGACGCGGTTGCAAAAGCAAGTTCAGAAACAGGTGTCGAAGGGCGCATTATCCTCAGTACCCTGCGTCATTATTCGATGCAGCAAAGCCTGGCAACGGTGA
>VBHV01000147.1 GCA_005881995.1 Chloroflexota bacterium
CAGCAAGGCAGGCAACACAACTAAGAGCATACTGGCGGCAGCCGTCACATTCCCAACCTGCCACCCATATTCAACCGCTATTGCCAGGCAGACCAGGAAGTTGAGCAGCAGCCCATACCATCCCCATCTGTCGTTGTACTTGACCGAATGGATCGCTTCTGTGTTCACATCACTTATAAAGCCTTTGGGTTCGGTGACAGGAGTGATGGGTGAAACAGGCGCTGTTACCGGTGTAGGAGCTCGATTTATCGTGCCCACATCATTGGCAGGACGAATAGGTGCCGGGCGCTCTTCTCCCTTCACAGCCTCGTGGACTCCTGGTTGAACAGCGGGTGCGGGCGCAATAAATCGGGCTTCTACGGCAGGCTCTTTTTGTCCTGGTTTAGGGTCCTGATGTATCGCTCTCGCGTTTGCCTTGTGTTCTGCCGCAGGGGCCTGATGTATCGCGCCCCCGTCGTTGGCGGGACGGATCGGTGCCGGGGTAGGACGTATAGATTCCGGGCGATTAGCCGCAATGCCGTTAAACTGAGACTGCCCTTTCGTATTGCTGTTCCTCTTTCCGTGAGGAAACGAGCCGATTTCTTGCGTGATATCCTGCGATGCAAAGAACAGGTCGGAGGCAAAGGCTCCGACCGTCTTATAGCGATCGTGCGGGTCTTTGGACAGAGCGCGCTGCAGGACAGGGTCGATGGCCAGTGGCAAGTCTGAGCGTAGCTCCCGTATGGAGCGAGGCGCAACAAAACAATGCGCATTCGACCAGCTACGAGTTCCGGTGCCCCCGCTTTTGCTCAAGGGAAGCTGACCTGTGAGCAGATAAAAGCAGGAGACAGCCAGCGCGTACTGATCAGAATAGCGTCCGGGGTGCAGTTGCCAGACTTCGGGAGCCATATAGGCAGGCGAACCAGCCCAGGGCGCGTTCAGATGCGATACATCGGCATCAATGGGTGAGGCCACACTGAAATCGCACAGTAGGGCGTGCGAACCCATGTACAAGATATTTGCGGGTTTGATATCACGATGTATCACACCCCGAGCGTGCGCGTAGTCCAGCGCCTCCCCAACCTCTTTTGCGATGGTAACGACACGCTCGAGCGGCCAGGGGTGTTTGCCTTCGCGCTCAAAGATTTCTGCCAGCGAACCCTGCTCGGCATATGGCAATACGAGATACGGCAGGCACTGTAAGGACAATGGGCCTTGGGGGGTAGATGGGGGGACCTTGTGATTGTCCTGTGCTGCCTGTTCCTCCTCCTGCGCAGGTCGTTTGTAGAGCACCCCATAGGAAAAGATAGGAAGGATATAGGGATGCGACAATGCAGCAAGCACCGCCGCCTCGCGCTCAAAATGGCCAATGCGCGATGCGCTCCACGAGCGATGCATTATTTTGATCACGACTCTGCGCTTACTCAGGGAAGACTGCTCCGCCAGGTAGACATCGGCGGCGCTCCCATTGCCAACATAGGAGACCAGCCGGTAGTCGCCGATCATGGCGCCCTCAACCAGGCTGCCACAAGCGGTACACCACAGCGCATCGTCACTATTCACATGATGTCCAGTACAGCAGTATGCCATGTATCTGCTCCGTTAAAGGATGTGTTCGTGCCACAGAGAATCTTGGGAACAAATGGTTCTTACCTGTTAGACGCGCTATACGAGGAATTTTGGTGGTTGAAGTGGTGAGGACACAAGAGAGCGAGGGCGGCCCTGGAGGTCGCCCAATCCGCATCAACCTAAGAAAAGGCCCATCAACATCCGTAGGGGCGAGAGCGGTGGGGAGCGGAAGGGAGGGCCTTTATGGTCGCCCGCGTCCTGTTCATCTGGCTCACATTTTGGAGAAACACGACCACCTCCCCACCCCGCGGGCGACCCTAAAGGCCCTCCCAACCCCTCGTCGTCCACCCTCGCCCCTACGGATCGCCCGGCCCCCGGCCTGGCTTCCCGGCTTAGGTTGATGCCTATTGGGTCGCCCTGGCTGTCAGATTGTCTTCCCGGCCCGTTTTCGTTCGCCAGGGCTACGGCGTTGGCGATGATGATGATGCCCGCCAGCAGCGAGAGTCCGGCGATGGTACTGAGCGTGAGCAGCATGTAGTTGAGGTACTGGTCAATAAAATCGCCGATGTTCGCCAGGTTGAATACAAAGGCCTTGGGGGCGATTGTACCAATGACAGACACAGCTTTGCCTACTTTATCGCTGTCAATCTTCATAAAGAAGACGGCTTGCTCAGCGCCAGCAGGGCTGAGGGCCTGCACTGTATCGGTAGTGGTGAGAATCGGTTCAAATGAGATGCTGACCGAACCAGAACGGTAGACGCCGACGACGTTGGCGGTGACAGTCTGCTTGCCATCCACGCTCGCCAGGGTAATAGTGCTGCCTGCGCGGATCTTGCCTTTGAGCGGTTCAAGATTGGCAAGCTGCCATGCGATCAGGATATCGTTCTTTCCGACATCACTGGCATTCAGATTGCGCCCGTCGGTGATAGTGAGGTTGGTGGTATCGGGTACCTGGTTGTGGGCGACATCATACCCTTCGACGCCACTGAGCAGCCCCAGTACGCCCTGTCGTCCCAGGCTGTTGAAAGAGAAGCCCGAGGGGACGTTTTTTAGCACGTCCTCGATATGCTGTCCATTGATCGCAACAGGTACAGTCGAAGCAATCAGGTCATGCTTGGATTTACTGAGACCGGGAATAGTGGATTGCCGGGACTGCAGGGCGTTCACATCACTTTGAGAGGCAATGGTGATAACGTTGTAGTTCAAGCTGGTTGCCAGCGCGTTATCGATTGTGTCACGCAGGTTCTGCCCCAGGACGAGGATCAAGCCGATGGTGAAGATGCCGACGAACAGAGCCAGCAGCGTGGTGGTGGTACGCGCGCGCTGGCGTCCAATGTTGCGCAGAGCTATCTTTGTGGTTGATTTCCAGGTGCGCGGCAGCAGCACAATCACAAAGCCCATCAATGTCACCGCCAGCAACAGGTACCCAAAGGTCGGCAGAGCCAGGGCAATCAGGACTGAAAGCGCGACTCCCGCTATAAGCAGGGCCAGGAACTTCCAGGTAAAGCGTTCTGGCACTGGCAGCACACTGACAACGATGACTACCAGGCTGAAGAAGAGGCTTAACAGGCCCAGGAAAACGAATGTGCCATAGACCGCACTGACACCCAGGATGACATCGTTCAGAATCACGATGGAAAGCGCGCAGAAGAGTACCGAGAGCAGCAACAGCAGGCCAATGGTCAAAAAGACGCTGCCCACGCGATGGCTGCCTGGAAGCTCGCGAATGACATTCAATGGACGAATATTGGCGGCCTGGACAATGGGCATAAGGCCGAAGATCAGGGCGGTGACCAGGCCAATCAGCACTCCTCCGCCGATGGTGAGGGGATCAAGCAGGAAAGGGATATTGATATTAAAGGTCTGCTGCACCAGGTTGCGCACCAGGAAGCTAACTCCCGTGGCGATAAGCGCGCCAATGGCACCCCCGACCAGGCCCAGTAAGCCCGCCTCTAAACCGAAGAGCAGGTAGAGGTCAAAGCGGCGATACCCGGTGGTTTTGAGCATGGCAATTTCGATTTTGCGCCGCGAGAGCAGGACCTGCATGGTGTTTACAATGCCAACGCCACCGATGAGCAGCGCCAGCAAACCGGCGATCTCAAGAAATTTCTTAATGTTATCAACCAGGCCCTGCTGCGATTTGAGGGCATCGGCCGCCGTCTGTGTGTTGGCGAGCGGGAAATGTGCATTGATTAACTGCACCGCCTGGTCGGTATGCTGCTGATTGGCGGTGGTAACGTCAATCGTGTCATACAGCACAACTGGGGCTGTCGAATTGTAGTAGGCCTGTGAGATGAGCATGGCGCTCTTTGACTGGGCCAGTACGCCGGAGTCGGTGACGATGCCAGCAATCCGGACATGTAACAGGCGTTCGCTGGTACCAGCATTGGAGCCAAGATGCACATCGAAGGTATCGCCCACGGCTTTATGAAATTGTTCGGCAAACGGTTGATCGACGATGGCAGCGTTGCCCGTCAATAGGCTGGCAATGCTGCCACCGCTGGGATTGACGAAGGTTGGCGGCGTGACGACAGGATAGGTGGTTGGATCGACTGCCTGCACCATGAAACTATCGGTAATCGAGGACGCATTGCTCAAGGAGCCTGTTGCGCTGGCGTACGCGGTATAGTTGGTGATGGTCCCATTGCCCTTGAGCTGGTCAAAGTACGCCAGGTTATCGCCGGTAAATGGCTTGGTATTGGAGGTGACGGCGATATCACCCCCGTTGGCATCGCGAACATTACTGGTGAAGGCATTGTTTATCATCAACCCTACTAATTGGAGGGCCACAATCGCCATGACGCCGACCGCCACGCAGAACAACGCCAGCACAGTTCGCTGCCCTCCTCGTAACAGCGAGCGCGTGGTGTAATTGAAGTACATCGAGGTTTTCATTCGTCTCTACTCCCGCCTATGAAATCAATGGAGGCGATGCGGCCATCGACGATGCGAATGGCGCGGTCCGCGTGCGAGGCTACCACCGGATCGTGCGTGGCAATAATGAAGGTTTTACCGGTCTGCTCGCGCAGGTAGGCGATCAGTTTCAGCACATTATCACTATTTTTCGCGTCAAGGTTACCGGTCGGTTCATCGGCAAGTACGAAGGCGGGGTCCGTTGCCAGTGCGCGCGCGATGGCTACACGCTGCTGCTCACCACCGGAAAGTTGGTTGGGACGATGCTTCAGGCGATGAGAAAGACCTACGAGATCGAGCAATTCTTTAGC
>VBHV01000148.1 GCA_005881995.1 Chloroflexota bacterium
TCATCCCGGTAACTCTACCGACCCGGATGTCATGGTTGAGGTGACGCCTCAATTGGCCGACTGGGACTATATTTCCTTTCAACTACGTCGTCTACCAGCAAATCACTCCCGGACATTCGCGACCGGTGAGCGCGAGATAGCAATTGTCGTGCTGAGTGGTCGTCTGGGCATTGAGTCAAACCGGGGGAGTTGGTAGCACATTGGTGTGCGAAACAGTGTCTTTACTGGCTTGCCATATTCGATGTATTTGTCCAGACATACATCGTTTGCCGTTAATGCAGAAAGCGATTGCGAGTATGCCGTTGCCCAGGCGCCAACCGATCAGGATCACCAGCCCCAACTCGTTACGCCAGGGGATGTCGAGATCGAGATTCGCGGCGGGGATAATGCGACACGGCAGATTAACAACATCATACCGCCGGGTTTCCCGTGTCACCGTCTCGTCATAGTGGAGGTCTACACTCCTGGCGGCAACTGGTCGAGCTACCCTCCACACAAGCATGACATCCATAAGACTGATCAAACTGGAAAAGTATTGGAAGCCGATCTCGAAGAGATCTACTTCTACAAGCTGGATCACCCACAAGGATTCGCCTTTCAACGTATTTATACTGCTCCAGAATCGCCACTGCACCGTGCCGGTTTTCCCATCGATGCCGTGCTGCTAGCGCGGAACAATGATGTCGTACTCGTACCAGAGGGCTATCACCCGGTAAGCAGTCCTCCTGGTTACACCACCTACTATCTCAACGTTTTGGCCGGCAGCGCTCAGTCGCTTGCCAACAGCGAGGACCCTGATCATGCCTGGGTCAAACAACACTACAAGTCGCGTGATCCGCGTGTGCCGCTTTACGAGGTGAAAACCCGCGTCTGATGAGAACAGGAGCCTGGTATGGAAACGATTGGCAAATCCTACGACCTGATCGCTATGGGTCGATCTTCTATCGATCTCTACTCCAACGACATCGGAGCGCCGTTCGAGGAGATCACCAGCTTTGCTGCCTACGTCGGCGGCTGCCCGACGAATATCAGCGTCGGTACGCGGCGCCTGGGCCTGCGGCCAGCGCTCCTTACGGCGGTAGGGGACGACCAGGTGGGCAACTTTATCCTGCATTTTCTACGTCGCGAGGGGGTGGAAACGCAATTTATTCCGCGCAAGCCGGGAAGGCGGTCCAGCGCGGTCGTGCTGGGTATCGAACCGCCAGACCGCTTCCCATTGACCTACTATCGCGATAACTGCGCCGACATCGAGCTTACCATCGACGACGTACTGGCAACTCCTCTGGCTGATTGTCATGTACTGTTGATAAGCGGTACCGGCCTGAGCAAAGAGCCGAGCCGCAGCGCGACGCTTTTCGCAGCCGAGTTGGCCCGCCAGGCGGGCGCGACGGTCGTGCTGGATATCGATTACCGTCCAGATCAATGGGCTGACCAGCGCGCTTTCGGTGTAACCCTCCGCTCGGCGCTGCGCCTGGTCGATATCGTGATCGGCACGGAAGATGAAATCAACGCCGCTATGCTCACCGATGCAACACAGATCAGTATCGCGCATTCCCAGATTTCAGATGCGCGGGTGCGCGGCGATACCGATGCTGCCATCCAGCAACTCTTGACGCTGGGTCCGCGCGTCATGGTGCAGAAACGCGGAGCCGCCGGCTCCAAGATTCACCTGCTTTCAGGCGAAAGGGAAACCAGGCGCATCGATGTTCCTGGATTCCCGGTAGAGGTGCAGAATATCCTGGGCGCGGGCGATGCTTTTGCCGCGGGTTTTATTTATGGCGTTGTTAACGGATGGGATTGGTATAAGGCAGCGCGCATGGGTAATGCCTGTGGAGCAATCCTCGTCACCAAGCACGGCTGCGCCAATTTCATGCCTACCTACGATGAGTTGATGACTTTCATACAAGATCACGGCGGATTTTAGCTTTTTCGTTGAACCATAGATTGTGCATAGTGATATGGAGAACAACTATGAACAACCCGACAACCAGACGTACGACTATGGCTCAGGCGATTATTGCCTTCCTGAAGAATCAGTATGTGCAGCGCGACGGCGTTGAGCAGCCATTTTTCGCCGGGTGCTTTGGCATCTTCGGGCATGGGAATATCGCGGGCATGGGTCAGGCGCTGCAACAAATGCCCGAGTTCCGTTACTACCAGGCTCGCAATGAACAGGCGATGGTGCACATAGCGACGGCCTTCGCGAAGACCCGCAACCGCTTGCAAACCTTCGCGTGTACCTCGTCGATCGGCCCGGGCGCAACGAATATGGTGACCGGCGCCGCTACCGCCACCATCAACCGCTTGCCAGTTCTCCTGCTGCCGGGAGATATTTTCGCTCGCCGCAATGTTGCACCTGTCCTGCAACAGCTTGAGTCTGAACACACGCAGGATATTTCGGTCAACGATTGCTTTAAGCCGGTGAGCCGCTACTGGGATCGCATAGCGCGCCCGGAGCAATTGCTGACTGCACTGCCAGAAGCAATGCGCGTATTGACAAGCCCTTCTGAGACGGGCGCAGTCACCCTGGCTCTACCCCAGGATGCACAAACCGAGGCATATGCCTATCCCGCGGGCTTTTTCCACAAACGGGTATGGCATATCTCGCGTAATCGCCCGGACCGCCTGGCCCTGGAGCAGGCAGTAGCCTGGATACGAGCCAGCCAGCGCCCATTGATTGTTGCTGGCGGCGGCGTCATCTACTCGGAGGCAACAGACACTTTGCTGCAATTCGTCTCCCAGACCGGCATTCCAGTCGGTGAGACAATGGCTGGTAAGGGCAGCCTGCCCTGTGATTATCCACTCAATCTTGGTGCAATCGGCGCGACAGGCACCTTCGCAGCCAATCGTATCGCCAGAGACGCTGACCTCGTGATCGGCATCGGCACCCGCTATAGCGACTTTACCACTGCTTCAAAGACCGCTTTCCAGCACCCTGAAGTGCGTTTCATTAACATCAATGTGGCCGAGTTCGACGCATCCAAACATCAAGCGTTACCACTCGTGGGTGATGCCAGACGCTCACTCCGAGCAACTTCATAGCGACTGGGATGCAGAGGTAGAGCGCATCTATACTATCCGCAATGAGCCGCTTCCCAGCCAGGGCGAGTTGATCGGCGCAGTGAACGAGCACAGCGCTTCCGACTCTATCATGGTGTGCGCGGCTGGCAGTCTCCCCGGCGACCTGCACAAGCTCTGGCGAGCGCGTCACCCCAAGCAGTACCACATGGAATATGGTTATAGCTGCATGGGATATGAAATCGCCGGTGGCCTGGGTGCAAAGATGGCCGCGCCGGAGCGGGATGTGTACGTGATGGTCGGTGATGGCTCTTACCTGATGATGAACAGCGAGATCGTCACCTCGATCCAGGAAAACTACAAGCTCAATATTGTGCTGCTCGATAATCAGGGTTTCAAGAGCATCGGTGCGCTTAGTCGCTCGCTCGGCCAGGATGGTTTCGGCACGCGCTATGCCTACCCACAAGATGGGGCGTTGCCCGGAGACGCGGCAGGCAACGATGTCCAGGCATTGCCCGTTGACCTGGCGGCAAACGCGCGTAGTCTTGGCGCGCACGTTATCGAGTGCAAGACCTACGACGATTTCGTGGCGGCGCTCGACGCGGTGCGAGCAACCGAGCGCACATCGGTGATCTATATTCAGAACGACCGCTACGAGGCTGTACCCGGCTACGAAAGCTGGTGGGATGTTCCGATTGCTGAAGTCAGCTCCATGTCCCAGGTGCAGGCAGCCCGCACGGAGTGGGAAGCGATGCGAGAGCGAGAGCGCTATTTTCTGGGGCAATGAAACCGGGACTGCACACCCGCCGCTATCAAATTTTTGTGTTGGAAACGCCTGTTCCAGGAAAGGAGGAAACTATCGAGTAAGAAGTAGGCTGTCATCGTAAGTTGCGCGGCCCATATTACACCGAGGCGAATGATATGCGAGCCGTCTTATCTCATTTACGTCTTTACCGTATCTCAGTTGTAGACAAAGGAGGGCAAGATGCTCCGACTTTTCAAAAAGCTCATCGTCCTGATAGTTTTGCTGCCGCTCGTCCTGGCCGCTTGTGGCGGCGGGAACAACACGACAACCAGCAGCAATACGTCGTCATGTCCCGCTTCACGCGCAAACCTCAAATTCTACGTAATCACGCACGGCCAGGCATCAGACCCGTTCTGGTCGGTGGTCAAGAAAGGCGTTGACCAGGCGGCCCACGATATGTGTGTTACGGCCCTCTATGAATCGCCAACCGGAACCACCTTCGACGTGGTAGCGATGTCCCATCTCATTGATACTGCAGTGGCAGCCCACCCCAATGGGCTGGTCGTCTCGATCCCCGATCCCAAGGCTCTCGGTCCCTCGATTAAAGCTGCTGTAGCCGCCGGCATTCCAGTGATCTCCATCAACTCCGGTTCGGATGTCGCGAAGAGCCTGGGGGTGCTGGTTCACATTGGGCAGACCGAGGAACAAGCTGGAATTGGGGGTGGCGAGAGGATGGGCGCTTCCGGTGTCAAACACGCCCTCTGCGTCAACCAGGAGGTCGGTAATGCTGCGCTTGAACTGCGCTGCAAAGGCTTCAAGGAAGGCCTGGCAATGACAGGCGGTACGATTACGGAGATCGGAGTTAACCTGAGCAACCCGACGCAGACCCAGCAGACCATCCAGGCCGCGCTCCAACACGATTCCAGCATCGACGGTATCCTGACGCTTGGCCCCACGGGCGCTACCCCGGCTATCAGGGCGCTCCAGGCGCTGAACAAGCTTGGGCAGATCAAGCTGGCTACCTTCGACCTATCATCCGATGTGCTGAATGCCATCAAGAATGGTCAGATGCTGTTTGCCATTGACCAGCAGCAGTATCTCCAGGGATATCTGCCTATCGTCTTGTTGACGCTGTACTCGACGAATCTGAATACCATTGCGAACGATGTCCTCCAGACCGGCCCCGGCTTTGTCACGTCGGCCAACGTAGCGCAGGTCATTCAGTTGACGGCGGCAGGGACGCGCTAGCAACATTGAGGAATGTAGGGTCGCCATCTGGTCAGCCATTTTATAGCGGGTGCTCCTACATTCCTGATTAGGAGGGAAAAATGAGTACTATCACAGGCGGGCGCACGTTGCGCGCTAATCCGCTCCGCCGGCTCCTGGTGCGCCCGGAATTGGGAGCCGTTATCGGTTCAGTCGCCGTGTGGATCTTCTTTGCAATCGTCGCGGGAGGCTACGGTTTTGTTTCCACATTGGGGACATCGAGCTATCTGAGCGTCTCGGCTGAACTGGCCATCCAGGCGGTGCCTGTGGCTCTGCTGATGATTGGCGGCGAATTCGACCTGTCGGTTGGTTCAACGGTTGGCGCAACCGGTATGATGATTGCCATTTTAACTGCGCAGTATGGTTGGAGCGTCTGGGCGGCGATTGTCGCGGCCCTG
>VBHV01000149.1:0-2869 GCA_005881995.1 Chloroflexota bacterium
CCCACTGTAGGACGAGCCCCACACAGCAATCCGCGAGGCATCCACTTCTGGCCGCAGGGAGACCCAGGTGATTGCGTTGCGGTAGTCCTCGTGTTGCTCGGCAGGGATGATACGCCCGCGCGCTGTCCCTTCCGATGCTCCTTGATTCCGATAATCAAAGACCAGGGTGACGAAGCCCGCAGCGACAAACACCTCCGCAAAGTTGTCGAGGTACATCTCCTTCACAGCGCTGAAGCCGTGTGCCATGACAATCGCAGGACGCCGCTCGCCGCTCTTCAAGTCGTCTGGCACATAAAGCCAGCCTGCACAGTTTAAGCCTTCGCTTGGGAAAGTAACATCGTGTCTCATCTGTGTGCCTGCCTTCATTCTCTCCGAGAGAAATGTGATACAAATTATCAATCACTCAACGACGCTACGGCTCGCACTGGCGAACCAGTACCTGCGCGGATGCGCAGGGGGAAACCCATAAAGGTGAAACGCTTACCGACTACCTGGTCCAGGTTCGCCAGGTTTTCGTAGTGCGTGATGCCATATTTGCGGCACATCATGTGGCATGGATACGTACGACTGGCAGGATTGTCCGGGCTGGGGGAATCCACGCCGAATATCTTGATGCCCTTTTCAACCAGCCACATACTGCCCGATTCGTCTAAACCGGGGTACTGGCTGAGATACTCTATTGTGCCATGAAAGCGATTGAACGCGCCGGTGTAGAAGAGCAGGACGTCGCCCATACGGACATCAGCGCCGGACCTGGCGATAGCCTCGTCGATATCAGCGGCACTGATGTAAGTGCGCGGCTCTTTATGCGAGACATCGATACAGGTGGCATCGCCATAGAACAGATCGAGGGGCATTTTATCAATCGGAGGAGCCTCAGGGCGGGGATCCAGGTGGCTCAGGGCATCGACATGGGTCGGGCCATGATCGCTCATTAAGAGACCCCTGGATTGATAAGAGAAGCCTCCCTCAAAGTTCCTGGCCGTCTCCTCGTGCGAATGGTATTCCCAGATGGCGGTCTTCAAGTGCCCGGGATAGACAAACATTCCCTGGTAAATCTCCTGCGAAAGATCAATGAGCCTGGGCATAGATTTGCCTCCGTTAGAGTACACAATCATAACCTACGAACTCTGTGTCTGGGCCTGCGCCACCCACTTGACGATCTTCTCCGGCGTGATTGGCAATTCGTCGATCCTGATGCCGAAAGGCGCGAGAGCGTCTTCCACCGCTCGTGTCACTGCTGGTGGTGCAACCATGCGCCCACCTTCGCCCCCTCCTTTGACACCAAACGCAGTAAAAGGTGAGGGTGTCTCGTGGTGGTAGACTTCGATATTTGGAACCTCCAGAGCGGTCGGCAGCAGGTAGTCATTGAAGGTGGCCGTCAGGTTCTGTCCTTCGGGACTGTAACGCACTTCTTCGAATAACGAGACACCGATGCCCTGGGCGATGCCGCCGTGAATCTGCCCTTGCAGCGAGCGCGGGTTCACCACCGTACCGACATCGTGCACGGCAACATACTTGAGGAATTTGACTTCACCTGTTTTGATGTCGACTTCCACGATGGGGATATGGGTGGCGTGACTCATAATCGGATAGAACGCGCCGAGGTCTTTGCGATCTTCGGAAGGTGGCGTGGTATAGGGATGGTCGTAGGTAAAGCTGCCCTCCAGGCCGCTCTCTATACCGGGGGGTAGATCGAACTTGTACCAGTAGGCCTTCATACCGATATCGGCGAGGCTCAACGAGCGCTCGGTGCCTCTGACCCACACCCGTCCCTCGCGCAGCACCAGATCATCCGGGTTCGCTTCCAGCAGATGGCCTGCGATCTTGAACATCTTCTCTTTGATTTTGGCCGCTGCACCGTGCAGCGCCCCTGAGAGCATGACGGTCATGCGGCTGCCGCCGGGACCGGCACCGGGCAACCCATGGTACGTGCTGTCATAGGTGACGCTGACCTCGCTCGGGTCTACGCCGAACTCCTCGGCCACCACCTGCGCCGCGACGGTTTCGGGACTGTTGCCCCAGAACGGGGAAAACAAGGTGACGGTAATACCGCCGACAGGTCCAATGCCAATGCGCGCACTCTCAGGAGTACTCGTGAGGCCCGTGGCGGGAGCAGGGTTATGGAACCAGAACTCGGTCGCGCTGTACGTGCTGCGCTGCTGGCACGTAGCCAGGCCAATACCAATGTAGCGCCCCTGCTGACGTGCGCGTTCCTGCTCCTGTCGCCAGTAGTCCAGGTCAGCGTGTTGCAGCGCCATATTCAGCACAGACGGATAGTTCCCACTGTCGTAGACATTGCCTGTCGGCATCTTGTAGGGAAATTGATCGGGCTGGATCAAGTTCCGGCGGCGCAATTCTATGCCATCGATGCCCAGCTCATCCGACGTAGCATCTACCAGCCGCTCCAGCACCCAGTTGCCAACGTCCGAACCCGCTCCCCGGAATACCCCCTGCTGATTCTTGTTGGTCAGAACCGCCTTGATGCCTGTCTCAACGCTGCCGATGGTGTATGGGCCGCTGATCTGTGACATCATGTTGGTATTACCCGTGATAGCGAATACGAAATAGGCGCCATAATCGTCTATGGTATACAGGCGCAGGCCCAGAAACTTGCCGTCGTTGGTCACGCCAAGTTGGGCGTCATAGATACGATCAGGGGCTTGACTATCATTCGCTGCCAGGTTGTCAATGCGGTCTTCCATGAACTTGACCGGGTGCCCGGTAACCTTCGACAGTGCGCCAGCGATAGCGATCGCTTTACTCACCACATGCTTGCTACCGAAGCTGCCACCGGTGTACATAGGATGAAAGTTCACCATGTGTGGTGGCAGCTTCAGCGTGCCCGCAATAAGCCACCCTACATAGT
>VBHV01000149.1:2957-6477 GCA_005881995.1 Chloroflexota bacterium
GATCGAAGACGACGTTCGAGGGGAGATTCTCATGCACCTTTGGCGCATCCGGCTTCATAGCCTCCAGCACATCGATCACGGGTGGTAATGGCTCCCACTCGATTTGTACCAGTTCCAGGGCATCCTCAGCAATATAACGACTCTCCGCAGCCACCGCTACCACTGCCTCACCGGCATAGCGCACCTTCTCTACGGCAATCGCGTGCTCGACGACCGGCTCGGCGCAAAAGGCTGGCAGCGGACCAATCACCTCGGTCGCCTCGCGACCTGTCAGTACCGCGTAGACGCCGGGCAACTTCTTCGCAGCGCTGGTATCTATGCTGACAATGCGAGCATGTGCATACGGACTGCGTAGTACAGCGGCGTGAAGCATGCCGGGCAGGCTTACGTCGTTGGTATAGATAGCTGTACCCATCAGTAATGCCGGGTCTTCGTGCCGCTTGATGTCTTTGCCGATCCATGTGTGGTGATTGGTTGTAGTCGTCATGGTGTGTTTCTCCTTACTACTGATCAGACGGCAGTGCCCGATGGCTCAGCGGTAGTCTGTGCAAGAGCCTGCGCGGCGGCTCTTACAGCATTGACAATGTGCTGATAGCCAGTACAGCGACAGATATTACCCGACAGGGCGCTGCGAATCTCCTCCTCGCCTGGGTCAGGGTTGTGTTGCAGCAACTCATAGGCGGTCATCAGGAAGCCAGGCGTACAGAAGCCACACTGGAGGCCATGTTGCTCCCAGAAAGCCTTCTGGAGCGGATGCATCTGCCCGTTGCGAGCCAGGCCTTCCACCGTCATCACCTCGTGACCGTTGGCCTGCACTGCAAACATCAGGCACGAGCGCACGCTCTGTCCATCCATCAGCACGGTACAGGAGCCGCAGGCACCGTGTTCGCAGCCCAGATTGGTTCCGGTCAATCCCAAATCCTCGCGCAACACATCCGCTAACAAACGTCGCGGTTCGACCACCAGGCGATGGGTTACATCATTGACTGTCAAGCGTATCGTCACAAAATCTTCGTCTTGCATCATCGGTTCCTTTCTGCTCGCGTTGCGGCTGTGGCTAAAGCCTGGCTGGTCAGGACGCCAGCCAGGTGGCGGCGATAGTCGGCAGAGCCATGAATATCGGAGAGCGGATTGTCCAGTACGGCAACGACGGCAGCAGCAGCGGCAGCCCAGGCTTCATCATCAGGGCGCTGCCCGCGCAGTAGCGCTTCTGCAGCTTGAGGGCGCACAGGTGCGGGGCCTACACTGCACAGCCCCAGGCGGGCGTCGGCAATCGTACCATCTTCGTCCAGCGCTATGATGGCTGCGACACCTGCCAGAGCGTAGTCACCCTCCCGGCGAGAAAACTCTACGAAGGCACTTCCGGCTCTCGCAGGCAGGCCGGGAACCCGCAGTTCTGTCAACAACTCACCCTCTTTGAGATCGGTCGAGAGGTAGCCCTTGAAGAAATCCTGGGCAGATACGGTACGACTACCGGAGCGGCTACGAACCTCAAATTCTGCGTTCAGGGCGAGCATCACGGCTGGTAATTCGGCAGCGGGGTCGGCGTGAGCAATGCTGCCGCCGACAGTGCTGCGATTGCGGATGGCAGGGTGCCCAACGCTGTGAGCAGCTTCTACGAGCAGCGGCAGGCGCGCCGCGGCGCTGGCGTCGCGCTCGATGGTCGCGTCGCGGGTTATGGCGCCGAGCGCCAGGCCACCATCCCAGGGACGCACATAAGCCAGTTCGCTGATGCCGTTGATATCGACGAGCACATTGGGATGGGCGAGGCGCATATTCATCAGCGGGACGAGGCTCTGGCCCCCTGCCAGTACCCGCGCCTCCTCTGCGTGTTCAGCTAAGAGTGTCAGCGCCTCTTCGACACTCTGCGGAGCAAAATAACGGAATCTGGGCGGTTTCATATTACTTCTCCCAAACAAAGAACTCTACGATATAGCCATCAGGGTCGCAGACGTACATCTGTAGAACACCGTCACCGCGAGGGCGCGGCCCACCCACGATTGCAACGTTGTGAGCCTGCAAGTGCCGGCGTGCCTCTTCCAGGTCGGCGACCTCGAAGGCAAAATGCGCAGCATAGCCAACGGACAGTTCATCGGGGCGGTAACCGCCAGGTTGCACCTGGGCAGCACGTCCAGGCTCAGATTCACCGATCAGGTGAATCTCTGCACGTCCCTTACGGAACCAGGCACCAGGGAAAGTAAAATTGCTCGGGCGGGGCACTTCCTCCATGCCAAGTACCTGGCCATAAAAACGGCGTGATCGCTCAACATCTTTGATCAGCAAAGCCGCGTGGTCCAATCTGCGAATTTCCATAGGCGCGTCCTCCTTTGGACACTACGGGGTAGAACGGTTATAGATGCAGGATTGAAAGGAAGTAAACAAATTCTGCGCTACAAGAAGGGAAATGGAACTTGGTTGTGTTGAGTACATGTACATCATACATTGAGGAATTTATGAATGTCAATGGCTCCTCTCAAGAAGTGGTCAGCTGCAGGACTTGTTCGCCTGGTGTGTAGGTGCTATACTTGCCTTAGAGGAGATGCCAATGCGATTCAGTATCTTTTCCGTCGCGGATCACTACCCAGAGGAACCGCGGACGATCCGCGAGTTGTATGCTCAAATCCTGGACGAGATCGAACTGGCTGACGAGCTTGGCTTTTCGGCGTTCTTTCTGGCCGAACACCACTTCCATGAGTATGGGCTTGTACCCTCACCCCCCACGCTTCTAGGAGCTGCTGCCGAGCGAACGAAGCAGATCGGACTGGGCGTTGCGGTCGCCGTACTGCCGTTTCACCAGCCTCTTGCGGCTGCCGAAGAGTATGCTATGCTTGATCAGATGACTGGTGGCCGGCTTGTCCTCGGGGTTGGTTCCGGCTATCTGAAACACGAATTCGAGGGGTTCTATCTTGCACCCTGGGAGAAGCGGGCTCGCTTTGACGAAGCGCTGAAGATTATGATGCAGGCCTGGGAGGGTAAACCATTTTCCTATCACGGCCTCTACCACCACGTCGAGTCCGTCAGGAGGCTGCTTACCACGTAGGCAAGCAGGGCCAGAATATCATGCTCATCCCCTATGCAACCAGCGAGACGAAAGACGACCTCAAGAGCGTGATCGACGAGCACTATCGAGGCTATACCGAAACGGCTAATGCGGAAAGGCCTGATATAGCCGTAGCTCTCCACACCTACGTGTCAGAAAGCCCGGGCGCTGCCCGGGCAGAGGCTGGAAGCACTCAACCGCTACGTGCGTAGCCGACTCTATGCGAAGCGGCGCAGCTATGACCAACTGGAGACAGCAGGACTCATCCTGTTTGGTGATGCTGAGCAGGTGAGTAGCCGAATCCGGGAGCTTGAAGCCGCGGGCATGAATCACCTCATGATCCTGGTAGACTTTGGAGCACTCCAGGCTGAGCGCGTGCATGCCTCGCTTAAACGCTTCGCTCGCGAGGTGATGCCGAACTTTGGCGAGTCCAGGTCCATCAGTGCTTCGTAGATCATTCTCGGAAGAAAAAAAGCAGTT
>VBHV01000150.1 GCA_005881995.1 Chloroflexota bacterium
CTTCACCATCGACTGCAAATCCTTGCTGATCGAGGTACGCCTCTATTGCGCTCCACAGGAGCGCAATACATTGTTCTGGCCTCGAAGCCCGCGTCCTTGCCGACCATGCAATCGACGAGCACTGGGAAAGGTATTTCGACATAAGAGCGCTTAAAACAAGAAATGGAGCATGTTTTTATGAGAGAGGTTAGCAAGCGACTCAGTACACATGACTATTTACGATTGATCGGTGTTCCAGAACTGCCGCCGCTGACCAGTCCTTTCGACCCCGGCTATGATCCAGTTACACTCGAGAGCCATCTCGAGCAAAGCTCACACCTCATGGCTTCTCTGAAGATCTCGATGGCGTGCTGGCAGATTGCTAACGAGGCAGCAACGCGGAGGAAGATAGCGGCGGCGCGCACTCATAATGTACCGGCGGTCACAGGAGGTGGTCCTTTTGAGGTAGCCGTGGCCCAGGGACAACTTGAGGCATACCTTGACCTGTGCGCAGACCTCGGCATTACACGCATCGAATGTGGGGAGGGCTTCACGGAACTGCCGCACAAAGCACGCACGATAGTCCAGATGGCGCATGAGCGGGGGCTTGAAGTCCAGTATGAAATGGGCAAGAAGCACGAAGGTCCCTTTACCGAGGAGTCGCTCGACGAAGCAATCGCACGAGGGCGCGCCTGGCTTAATGCTGGCGCGGTGCAGCTCGTCGTAGAGGCGCGTGAGAGCGCTAAGGGAGTGGGAATGTTCGGCAATGATGGATCATTAAACACCGCCTATGCAGATCGCTTCGCAGAGGAATTCGGGCTTGACATCGCTATGTTCGAAGCTCCCAACAAGCCGAGCCAGTTCGCATTTATGGAGCATTTTGGAAGACATGTTCATCTCTGCAATGTGCGGCTGGAAGAACTCCTGCGTGTTGAGATCTTTCGTCGTGGCCTGCATTCGGATGCGTTCGAGATACCAAGGTTGCGGCCAACGCGCCCTTAGTAAGAAATGATGGAAACAGGAGCTTGTCGTGCGAAAGACTGTTGTTATTGATTGCTTCCCCGAAAGTATAGAGACCTACCGGGACGGCTATGCAATTGTTGCCGTCGATGTCATCAGGGCAACCACGACCGCCGTAACGAGTGTTGCCCTCGGTCGGAAATGCTTTCCATCTCCCACCCTCGAAGCGGCGGTTCCGCTGGCCGCAAGGTTGCCAAATCCGCTGCTTGTTGGAGAACTTGGTGGATCGATGCCCTACGGTTTCGACTTGAACAACAGCCCGGCCGATCTGGAGTCCAGGACCGATATTCATCGTCCGATGCTTCTTCTCTCTACTTCAGGCACAAAACTCATCTGTGGAGCTGTCTCCTCGCAGGCGATGTACGTCGCGTGCCTTCGGAACTACAGCGCGACAATTTCCTACCTGGCGGCACACCATCCAACCATCGCCGTTATTGGCGCGGGGTCGCGAGGGGAGTTCCGTGAAGAGGATCAGTTGTGTTGCGCCTGGATCGCTGAAGGTCTCCTCGCCGCCGGATACGAGGCGCAGGATGAGAGAACGCTCGCGATCATAGAGCAGTGGAAAGGCGCCCCTGTCGACGCGATTGTCGATGGTAAAAGTGCTGAGTACCTTCGTAAGAGTGACCAGAGTAGAGACCTTGAGTATGTCTTGACACACATCGATGACCTTGATGAAGTGTATCGGTACGAGGGCGGCCAGGTGATAAAGCATGCCGAGGAGTTGTTACTCATCCGTTAAAAGAAAGTGCAGGATTGTGTTTTATGGTATCTGGAGGAACCTTTCTTGAGAAAGGGCAGGTGAATACTTCCGTTCCCGTAGTTGTAATCGCTCCTGGTTACCATGGACACGCTATTGCACGAAGCCTTGGTCGCCTACTGGCGAGAGAACTTCTTCTGGAATATTGCAAAGGTTGCTCCTGAGCAGACGGTCGAGTGGTTGCTTCAACTTGGTCAAAAGATTGGATCACGTCCAATTCTCATCCCTACTGATGACGATAGCTGCCTCTTCGTGGCGGACCATGCGGAGACGCTAAAAGAAGCGTTTCTCTTCCCAAATCAGCCTGCCGGGCTGACCCGTTCCCTCTCGAGCAAGAAGCAGATGTACTACCTGTGCAAGCAGTTCGGTATTCCGGCTGCGGAGACGAGCTTTCCTCAGAATCGGGAAGATGTCATCGAGTTCAGCAAGAACGCAAGCTTCCCTGTCATGCTCAAAGGCATCGATACCCTGGCGCTGCGCCGGCGAACCGGGGTAAAAATGGTCGTGGTCGAGAACGTGGAGACATTGCTGAAACGCTACGAGGAGATGGAAACTCCGGAAGCCCCGAACCTCATGCTCCAGGAGTATCTTCCAGGAACTCATAGGGTATGGATGTTTGACGGCTATTTCAACGAGGAGTCAGAGTGTTTATTTGGCCTCACGGCGAATATGATGCGCCAGTATCCTGCTTATACAGGCGTGACGAGTCTGGGCGTGTGCTACTTCAATGATACCGTTGTGAGGCAGACCAGGAAGTTCATGGCGGCTATTGGTTACCGAGGCCCCCTGGATATTGGTTATAAGTACGATGAGCGCGTAGGACAGTACAAGACTATTGATGTTAATCCTCGCATCGGTATGACCTTCCGCCTCCTTGTCGATAGCGCCGGTATGGATGTAGCACGGGCGCTCTATCTCGACCTGACAGGCCAGCCCGTTTCGGCCGGAGAGCCTCGCGAGGGCCGGAAGTGGGTCGTTGAGAATTTCGACCTGGTTTCATCACCCAGGTACTGCCGGGACGCTAAGCTTGGCATTCGAGGGTGGATGCGTTCATACCGGGGGGTGGAGGAGGCATCGTGGTTCGCCCGAGACGACCTGAAACCTTTCTTTAGCATGGGGTTGTTCTCGCTTCAATGGGCTTTTGAACGAAAGTTTAAAAAATCTGAACGAATACTCTAAACAATATATCGCCTGGGGAAGGTATCTCTATTTATGGCTAACGCGAAAAAAGTACTCATGCTGGTAGAAAATCAGCCCGCGCCTGCCGACCGCCGCGTCTGGCCGGAGGCTCTGGCGCTGCGCGATCAGGGGTTTCAGGTAAGCATCATCAGTCCTAAGGGAACCACGAAGTGCCGTGAATCGCACGTTTGTATCGACGGCATCCACATTTATCGCTACCGATTGCCAGGAACGGGACATAAATACGTTGCCTACTTCGCAGAATACGGCGTGGCGGTGCTCAAAACATTCTGGTTGAGCCTTAAGGTGCTGGTTCGTCATGG
>VBHV01000218.1 GCA_005881995.1 Chloroflexota bacterium
CTTCAGTTTGCCGGTGCGCTTCGCGTAGCGTTCAGCGAATCTGAAGATGTACACACTGACCGGAATGCTCACGACACCCGTCAGAATCAATGGCCATGTGTAGCTCCAAATCTCTGGTGACCAGATCACCTGGTTGTTCTGCAACGCAGCCCGCAAGCCCTCCAGTACATAGGTGGCCGGCGAGACGCTAGCCAGTGGCTGCATCCATCCTGGAAGCACACTGATCGGGTAGTAGACACCCGAAATCAGCAATAGGATCGCACGTACGATGTACGACATCTGCGAACCACGCTCTGTGAAGAGCAGAGGTAACACTGCTGCTCCGATACCAAAGCCGATGAACGAGATGCTGCCTATTAACAGCATGAACGTCGCCGTTACATAGTTGGCATGACTCAGGTCGAGATTGAAGAACGCTGCCACAACGATCAGCTGTATAAAGGTGAACAGCAATCCATGGGCTACGGCGTACCAACAGCTGCCAATCAGGTGTGTGAAACGCGAGATCGGAGCCATAAAGGTATGCTCGATGGTACCCTCCCAGCGCTCGATGGTGATCATATCGGTCACTCCTTCAAAAGTGACGCTGAGGTACGACCAGACTGCTGTCCCAATGAGCAGGTAAAGCACCAGGTAATTGGTGTCAACTTTTGTATGAGTGAGTGCCTGCGCAGCCTTCCCAATGTAGGTCACGCTCATGGCGTTCACGATATTGTAGACCAGCCAGACCACTTCCCAGGCCCAGTAACGCTTGCTCAGGTTCCAGTTGCGCTCGAAAAAGGCGTAGGATGCACGCCCCTGGTGTAACAATGAAGACATTGCTTTAGTTACTCCCTATCTGTTACCCCTCATCCTCTTTCTGCGCTTCAAGCGCTTCGAAGGCTTTTTCCCAGCTTCCGTAGCGTTCGATGTCGGCATCAGTAATCAGATGAGCGGCGGTATAATGCATAAACACTTCATTCATGGTGACGGGCGTGGTGCGCTCCATACGCTCCGCAGCTGCGCGTTTGAGTTCATCGACTTCGCCCATGGCGACAATACGCCCCTGGTCGATAATGGCAACCCGATCACATAAGGCCTCAGCCTCGTCCATATCGTGGGTAGTAATCAAGATGGTCGCGTCGTGATCTTCGCGCAGTTGCCGCACAAAGGTCTGCACATCAATCTTTGAACGCGGGTCCAATCCCGTTGTCGGCTCATCCAGCAACAGCACGATGGGCGCGGTCAGAAAGGCGCGGGCAATGGCGACTTTCTGCTGCATGCCGCGTGACATATTCTCCAAAGGCTGGCCAATGCGATCTTGAGGGATACCCAGTCGTACCAGGATACTCCGAATCTTCGCTCGCGCCTCCGCACCCGGCATGTTATAGAGCCTCGCTGCGTAGAGGAGATTCTCCATCGGAGAGAGCTTCTTGAAGAACGAGGCCTCAACGCTCACACGGTTGATGATGCGCTGCACCATGCGTTCGTCCTTCTCAACATCGTACCCAAAGATGCGCACATATCCGGTATCCGGGATGAGCAAGGTCGAGAGTATGCGAATCAAGGTCGATTTCCCCGAACCATTCGCGCCCAGGATGCCCATGATCTCACGTCGCTTGACGCTCATGGTCACATTATCAACGGCGCGCACTTCGCGCTTCTCCTCCTCTTTCTGCACTCTTCCAGGCCAGCGAAACAAGGGTTTGGACTTTTTGAATATCTTTGAAACGCCCATAATCTCTACGGCGTCTTTGCTTGTGTCAATAACGATTGCTTGTGAAAGATTCATACCCTCAAGTTGTTGGATAGCCACGAGTTTTCCTCCTTTTTCAATCATCAAGTTGGTATTACGCTTAGCTTACGGCTTCCTCTTGATGCTTACATCGATCATGAGAACAGATGTGTACCTGTACCAGTGGACATAAAACTGTGACGCATTTTTGTCATCACCCCCATACATGACAAGGTTTGCCATTGTAGCAATCGTCTACAGCAATAGTACCTTGCTATTCATGACACCCGTTGTCGGCTTTTTCGACGTTTCCGTACATTTGTTCAAAACTAAGGTAACGAGTAAAAGACCAATAAAAAACCGTGGAACTGAATTTTCGTTTTCGTCAGTGCCCACGGCTCAGGTATCTCTTGAATTGTCACCTAGTCATCGTAGAAAGGTGGAGACCCCCTGGAAATGGGCATACTGTGGCCTTGTGCGAAGAAAACGATTGGCCCAGCAATATTGATATTCTTAAGAAAGGCACACTCGATGCACAGCTTCACCATGCTGCCAGGCAGAATATAGCCATGAAGGGCAGAATCGTAGCGCAGTCTGGTCATATCGAACAGTCTGGTTTGATTAGCCATGTGGGCCTTTTCCTTTCTTTAGATTTGCTTGAGCGCTGCTTCAGGCATAAAGCCTGCGTTTTCTTGACAAGAGAAGAGATTGCGGCTGCAATCTCACTACACCGAGTATACGGGAAAACTTAGCGATTTGTCAAGGGTGATTTGCCTATGTAACAGGTTGTTAACCTGTACATTCGTCTACTACAAGAACGATCATACACATCTTTTTTTGGTGACGACTTTTACAGCATATTTTCTTGGGTAGCCATTGAACTATTTGCGCGCTCTCTCCAATTTGGAGGTTGTCATATGTTCAAGGTGCGACGCCAGGATAGGCTTCCAGAAGAGCCTGTAGGCCAGCTGCGAGCCGGTATACACGAGAGAGGTATCAATGATGATCGCGATCAAGGCGTCTGGCATACCGGCTGTCAGTTCTCCTGCCAGGGCGCTTGTACAAAAACCCAGGATGAGCGCGGGCAGGAAAGAAGCCAGGAATTTGACCTGGCCTGACCAGTTGGGACGCATCGCCAACATCACTACTGGCGGCACAAGCATTCCAATGAGAAAAGGCGCTGTTTCACGCAGCAAATCCATGTTATTGATTTCCTTTCTGCTGTTCAGAGTACACTGTCTATTTCTTCTCGGACTGAAATCTCACTATCCAGGCGCCGTTTGTGTCTCCTTGACCAACGCCGCCCGAAAAATTGCCCTATGCTGTCAGGGAACCTGTGCAAGAAATGTGGGTGACGCAGGACATAAAGGAAGAGGCGTGGTTGCAATATCTTCCATATGCCCGGCAGTGCCTTTATTTCTCCGGTGCGGCGGGGATGCTCTGAGCTGGACGGATCTGCCCAACGGTCACGGACATAGATATCGCCCAGGCGTTCGATGGTGACAGCCTGCTCGGGTACGACCTCAGACAGGGCGTGGACATACTCATAGGGCGTCTGCGAACGTCGCAAGGAGATGCCTGCCCAGCTTGCCAGCAGGGACATACGCCCGAATATCTGCATGGGTATTCCATAGCCCCGGAACAGGCGACGCCACCACAGGCTAAAGTAGATCAGGCCTAAAAGGATCAGTAGCACGAGGCCAAGCAGTACAATGCCCACATTCCGGCGTACCTGTCCCTGGACATCCGTCTTTGCCTGCGTTGATGTAACTGTATTGCCGCTTCCATCTGAACTGGGGTCATGCGTCGGCTTGTGCACGCCACCCGTCGAATTTGAACCGGAGCCATTTGGATTAACGGTAGGAACGCCGGCCGTCGTATGAATTGGGCGAGTAAATGTAGCAAACGAGGCAGAAGGCTCAAAATTGACCCAGCCATAACTAGCAAAGTAAACCTGCGTCCAGGCGTGCGCATCGGAGCCGCGAACGACTAACTGGTGAGTCTTGGGATCAAGCTTGCCATTGGTATACCCCGTGACGACGCGCGCCGGTATGCCTAGCTCACGCGCCATGACCGCCATAGCTGTCGCAAAGTAATTGCAGAATCCACGATGCCCACTACGGAACAGGAACCAGGAAACCCCTTCCTGTCCTGCGGGCAAATTGATATTGGTATCATAGGTAAAGCCACGCAGGTACGTTTCCAGGGCCAATACCTTGCCATACATGGTCGGTTCATTATCGGTGAGCGACTTCGCCGTGATCAGAATATTGTGATCAAGGTTGTTCGGCAGCTGCAGGTAGGTACTCAGCACATTGGGATCATAGTAACCCGCGGGCGGCCCCAGGTCGGGCTGATCAGGTTTGGGCACGAAGGATGGAGCGTCCTTCGGCAAGGGCACTGTTTTGAGCGTGTTCACATCAGCCGAAGAGACAAAGGACGTAACACTATAATGCTGTCCCGCCACCAGTCTGCCATTCGTACGTATCCATGCCACAATTGAGCCATCAGATCTCCTTGTGACTACCTCGGCCCCCTGGTCTGTCGAGGCAATCTGTGGCGATCCAAGCAAGTAGGCATTCTGTTCGCCGGGGGGATTGATCACATTTATTTGCTGGTGCACGGCGGTTAAGTCTACAGCCGTGTCATAAGCGGTAGCACCGGCTCTTAAGGAGGTACCATCAGTCCGTCCATTCGACCAGCTGCGCCCATCATAGTTACTATAGCTGAGTGTTTCGAGGTATTGATTGGGATCGTCGGTTTTGAGCGTAAAGACGATATCTTCGTTCAGATTGGGATTGCCTCCCAGCACGAGCGTATCGGTGAAATTGCCATGATTGAGCGCGTTATAACCGCCAGTTACGGCAACCAACCTGTTCCATTCATTTTGAAGCTGCACCCAGGGATTATTATCGGCGCTCCATATTTGCGCGGAGGCATCATTGACATAGCCCCAGGGCATGAACCAGGTGAGAATCAAAATGCCAATTGAGACCAGCGCCCCGGCTTGCATAAATTCCCATCCCAGGTCATCCGAGCAGCGTAATCCCTGCCGCTTCCAGCGCACCGATGATTCATACAGGTTGAAGCGCAGCAGCAGCAGCAAGGCTGCAATGAGAAAAACGATCAGGAAAATGATATATCCGGGATCAATGTTACTCAGGTTAATCAGCAGCACAACTGCATTGGCAAGGATCATCAGCCAGGGACTGCGCGTGCGGTAGAGCAGCCAGGCGCTGGTGTAGGCCAGCAGAAAGCCCAGGGCGGTGATGAAGAAGAGGAAGATGGAATCGTCGTTGCTTGTCGATGCGCCGAACGCAACGATAAACCATTGATGCATGCTATCCACCAGGGCCATGATGCTGCCGCCCTTGTCCGCTCCCGCGGTCTGCCAGAATGCCAGCAGCAGACCGAGTATTATGGCGATTGGATGCATGAGCCATCGAGGCAAGAGCCGCTGTTTTGCAGCAATCAGGCCACCCACCAGTCCAAGCGCGGTTGTGAGTGTGAGAATGCTGAGGTGATCCACCCAACCCGCGGCCTGCACGCTCCAGATCGTACTATAGACGACTGTTACCAGCAAGAACAGCGAAAACCAGCCCTCCGCCAGCCTTAGATTGACATGCAAGAGCGTATTTCGTGGCTGCAAGCGCCCATTGCCGCCTGGGCCACTGCTATCTTTGCGCGGTTCGCTAATTATTCTTGACAGTCTATCAACAGATGCATCCTGCATAAGGGTTTACCTCCGCAGTGCAAAGCGTGCCTGGGGGTCTTTTTCGAGCGCCTCGGCAATGGACTCCTCACATTTGACACGCAGCACTGGTATGTTGGCGCCTTCAAGCAGAGCCAACGTATCTTCATCCGCGGGTGAATTTTCAAAGGAAGCCGCATCTAACCCAACCACAGCCACCTGCACACCTCGTCGCTGCAGGTGACGCACGCCGTCATGCCAATCACGTGACGAAGACGGTGTAATGATAATCGCTACAGTATTGCGCCCAAAATGGAACGCATCGAGAGCCAACGCCTCTTTCAAATCTGGACCTGGACCTGCCCGTACCACGGCGAGCATTTCCAGGACACGCTCGATCTGTCGATCACCGCGATCCAGCGAGAGAAACTCGCGGTGCTCGGCATTGACGATCATACCCAGAGACAGATCTTGACGCAAGAGAAAGGTAGCGATAGTGGCCGCGATGGTGACGCCGTACTCCTCGGTTGAATGTTCACCCTCGCCCGCCTGCATCTCATCGTGCAAGTCAAGAATGATCCAGGCATCCATTGCAGGATCGAGATCAAATTCCTTCACCATTAACTTATTATAATGCGCGCTGGAACGCCAGTGAATACGATTGAGTGCATCGCCCGACATATATTCACGAATGGTGGTAGCGTTGGTGGTGGCTTGCAAGGCACGGCGCGAGGTGCGACCTCGCCCCGGCAGGCCGCCACTAAAAAGAACGAAATTGCTAATCGGCAGCACGCGCGGTAACACCATCAGCTCGCGCTGCTCCGTCAGGAAAACACGCCTGCGGAACAGACCGAAAGGGTCTCCACTGGTCGCCACGACGGGGCCCAGTTGGAAACGCCCGCGCTGCTTGCACAGGGTGCGTGCACGCCAGGTCGCGCGCTTTCGTCCGCCCATGCTCGCCACGTAACCGGCGCGGTGGCCAGGCAGGGTCGAGCCGTCGGCGATCTGTACCCACAACTTGGGCAGCGCGCTGACGTTGTCGAGCATCAGGCGTTCATCGAACGTTTCGCCAACCTGCACCCGCCCACTGCTGGCGGTGCGGCGAAAGATCATCTTGCGCAGGCTGTAGCGCGCCCACAGCCAGGAGAGAACCAGCAGGCTGAGCAGGACATAGGTCAGGATATAGAGCACGTGCCAACCGCTGCTGATGGCAAAAAAAGCCAGCAAGATGATGAGTATGATCGCTTGCCAGGGTCGCATAGATCAGCGCACCTTTCCACCACCGACCCACGCGCCGGGCACAGGTACACTCTGCAAAATTTCATCCAGAATGGCGGTTGAGGTAATCGAGCGTACACGCGCTGCGGGTGTAACGATGATGCGATGCGCCAGAGTCGGCTTTGCCAGCAGCTTGACATCATCTGGAATGACGTAGCCGCGCCCACGCATAGCCGCCAGCGCCTGCGAGCCTCGATAAAGGGAAAGCGATCCACGCGGGCTGGCACCCAGGTAGATGTTATTGTGATTGCGCGTTGCATTGGTGATGGCCACAATATATTCGCGAATGGAGGGATCAACATGGATACTGCGCACCTGCTGCTGAATCTGCACCAGCTCATCGGCGGTCATAATCTGCGCGAGGTCATCCAATGGATGGTGAAATTGATGCGAGTCCAGGATATTCATCTCGTCCACGGGCTTGGGATACCCAAGTTTGATGTTCATCATGAAGCGGTCAAGCTGCGCCTCCGGCAGGGGAAAGGTTCCTTCATACTCGATGGGGTTTTGCGTGGCCATTACCATAAACGGCTCAGGTAGAAGATGGGTGATGCCATCAACGGTAATCTGGTTTTCTTCCATCGATTCAAGCAAGGCGGACTGGGTTTTGGGAGTGGCACGGTTAATCTCGTCGGCCAAAACAATCTGGGATAGGATAGGACCTGCGCGAAATTCAAAATTGCCCGTTTTTTGATTATAAATGGAGACGCCCGTTACATCGCTCGGTAGAAGATCGGGGGTAAATTGAATACGTTTGAAGGTGCATCCTATCGAACGCGCGATAGCTTTCGTCAGCACCGTTTTTCCCACGCCGGGCACATCCTCAATCAGGACATGGCCCCGGCAGATGACAGCAATCAAGCTGAAAGCGACAGGTTCAGCCTTGCCAACGATCACCTTTTCGACATTGTTAATCACTCGCTGTACAGCGCTAGCAAGGTCTTGTATAGACTGCATACATTTCTCTCCAACTGGCTGAGGTGACATCATCAGTGATGCGCTAAAATGTTTTCTGTAGTAGAAGGCACCGGATAAATCTCTGCTTGTATTGTAGCAACTTTTCTGCTTGCCTGGCAGAGTTCTCGACGACAAAGTTGACTTTCCCATAGTGTACCACGTGCGCGCAAAAGCTTGAAGGAATTGCGGCACAACATGGGCATCACGTCGGCTGTGTATAATACTACGTCTCAAAACAACCATTTATTTCAACATTTCCATATTTTACCGGTGATTTCTGAAACAGTCCTGAATTTTACATAGCTCAACCTATACGGCTTCGCAAGCCGCTTCTTAGGTATCCAATGTATCCGATGTATCAGTTGTATCAGTTGTTTTTCTGTGCTGGAAAACTGGCAAGATGAACCAGGCTATGCTATCATTCGGCCATGAACGCAAACAATGACACTCTCGAAGAGTTGCACGCTTACGTGCATGGACGAGTCCAGGGGGTCGGCTTTCGCTATTTTGTGGCGCAAAAGGCGCAATCGCTTGGGCTGCGCGGCTATGTGCGCAACGAATATGATGGCAGTGTCGAAGTGCTTGCGCAAGGACCGCGGCCAGCCCTCGAACATTTGCTGACGTATCTGCGACGGGGTCCATCAG
>VBHV01000151.1 GCA_005881995.1 Chloroflexota bacterium
AATCGCGCCCCTACAGAACCATCCCAATCCGGCGACATAGATAATGTAGGGGCGCGATTTATCGCGCCCTCCAACCCTAATGGCGATATTGATATCCTCGACAACGACACCCTCCCATTCCCACAAGATAACCCCTGGCTTACCGTAACAGAGGAAGAGACCGGGACAAAGCCTCCTCTCCTCTCGCGCTTATGGCAAAGCCACGTACACCAACCCGAAGATGTCAAAAAAATCCTACCTATACCTGCTACGCCCACTACACCGACTACACCTGCTACACTTGACACATTGGATACATCTGATACAAGTGATATAACTGATACATTGGACACAACTGACACATTCGACACGCCCAAACTGCCCCCCGCACTTGCAGGCTTTACCCAGGACAGAGACATATTAGCCTCCCTCGCGGGTACTAAGCTCCCCCACCTGCGCGTCATCGGCCAACTCTCCCAGAGTTACATCGTCACCGAGGGACCCAATGGCATGTACCTGATCGACCAGCACGCGGCCCACGAGCGTATCCTCCTAGAACGCATGGTGGCCGCTCTACAGGCCCGCGCTCCCCTATCGCAACTGCTGCTAACTCCTATCAAACTTGAACTGGCGCCCGCCGAATTGGAAGCGATTGAAGAACATGCAGAGCAGTTACACCATATCGGCTTCTCGCTGGAAATGCAGCAGGACAACACCTTTGAGGTGCAAGCTGTGCCACATGTGCTTATCAAACAGATGAATGCACGTTCCCTGCACGACCTGCTGGCGGAACTGACCGCGCCAGAAAATCCAGGGCATACCGAAACCTGGGAAGAGCACGCCCTGGCGAATGTGGCGTGTAAAGCCGCCATCAAAGCCAATTATTTCCTGACCGTGAGCGAGATGCGCGAGATGATCGAGCAGTTGGAACACACTAACGCCCCCTATAGCTGCTGTCACGGTCGCCCGACCATGGTCCATTTTAGCCTGTCTGCCTTAGAACGTGAATTCGGGAGGCGCTAGTGTTTGCCGAAGTGCTGACCTCTGCCGCCAGTTGGAACAGCGAACAACCACTGCTGACCTACAGTGTCCCACCCGACCTGCAAGCCGACCTGCGTCCCGGACAACTGGTCGCGGTCCCCTATGGAGACCGCCTCGTCGAGGGAATTGTATGGCATCTCACCGAGAACATCGAGGACGGTCTGGATGGTACAAATAACGGTACCGGCGGACGGCTCACGCGTTCCATGATCCGACCCGTTTCCACCATCCTTGACCCGGAACCAGCCCTATTGCCTCACCAGCGCTGGATGGTGGAATGGATGGCAAGCTATTATGTAACCCCGCTCGCGCAGGTCGCCTTCGCCATGCTGCCCCCCGGACTGATGCAGCGTTCAAAAGTGGTGCTAAAAGTGGTGCTGCACCTCATAACGGACGAAGAGCACGACAAGCCTGCTGCACAGCAGCAAGAGCCTCCAGCCCTTACCAGCACTCAAGCCCTCATCGGATTGCTGCTGGCCGACGGCGAATTGGATGTCGAACGCTTAAAAGCCATGCTGGGACCAAAACGCTCGCAGGAAGTGCTGAAGGAAGCCTTAGCCAGCGGCCTCATCGAACGCGAAGCCCAGTTGCACGCCCCGCGTACACACGCGCGCCATAAACGCATGGTGCGTCTGGTCGCACAGGGCGATGTATTGTCGGAGTGGAAAGCACGCGCCCTGGCGCAGGTACAGGAATATTTACCCGATCCAACCGCTCTTCCTATGGCTCCCGATAA
>VBHV01000152.1:0-882 GCA_005881995.1 Chloroflexota bacterium
CTCGCGCTCGGCGGTCACTACCTCGACATGCATAGTCGTGCGTGTCGCCATCGTTTAGCCTTTCTGCTGCTCTTTCTCGTAGCTTTCCACGACCTCGTCGATGGTACCTTTCATATAGAAGTTGGTCTCACCGATGTGGTCATACTTGCCTTCCAGGATTTCTTTGAAGCCGCGGATCGTTTCTTTTAACGGAACGTAGCGGCCTTCCAGTCCTGTAAAGACGGTTGCCACCGTGAAAGGCTGCGAGAAGAAGCGCTCCAACTTGCGGGCACGCGCCACCGTCAGCTTGTCTTCGTCTGACAATTCGTCGATACCCAGAATGGCGATAATGTCCTGCAGGTCTTTGTAACGCTGGAGGACACGCTGGACGCCGCGTGCGACATCGTAGTGTTCGCCTCCAACAATGTTCGGGTCAAGAATGCGGCTGGTCGAAGACAGCGGATCGATGGCAGGATAGATGCCGCGCTCAAAGATCGCGCGCTCCAGCACAAGGGTCGAGTCAAGGTGGGCAAAGGTTGTGGCAGGAGCAGGGTCGGTGTAGTCATCAGCAGGTACGTAGACGGCCTGCATGGAGGTGACCGAACCTTTTTTCGTCGAGGTGATGCGCTCTTGCAGTTCACCCATTTCTTCCGCCAGGTTGGGCTGATAACCCACCGCGGATGGCATTCGACCGAGCAGGGCCGATACTTCTGCGCCGGCCTGTGTGAAGCGGAAGATGTTGTCGATGAAGAGCAGTACGTCCTTGCCCTCTTCATCGCGGAAGTACTCTGCAATGGTCAGAGCGCTCAGTGCCACGCGCAGGCGCGCACCGGGTGACTCGTTCATCTGGCCGACGACCATTGCCAGCCGTTCGATTACCTTCGCTTCCTGCATTTCATGTTA
>VBHV01000152.1:956-7886 GCA_005881995.1 Chloroflexota bacterium
CTTGCCACCTTTCATGAAAGGGCAGATCAGGTCGACAACTTTGATGCCGGTCTCGAATATCTCAATGGTGGCCACCTGGTCTTCCAGGTCGGGGGCGGGCCTATGAATAGGCATGCGCGGCGCGTCCTCCACCTCTGGCTTGTTGTCCACTGCCTGTCCAAGCACGTTAAAGATGCGTCCCAGTGTTTTTTCACCAACGGGCATAGTGATTGGTGCGCCCATATCGACTGCTTCTATACCCCGCTGCAGGCCATCGGTGGGTCCCATCGCCACGCAGCGTACCCAGTTATTGCCCAGTAGTTGTTCGACTTCGAGGAAGAGGTCCTTGTCAGAGCCGGCGGGGCGAACGCGCAGCTCGTTGTATATTTCCGGCAGTTGATCCTGAGGGAACTCAATATCTACCACGGCTCCGAGTACCTGCACAATTGTTCCCTTTGTATGTGTTTGTGTTGTCATGTATTTTCTCCGTCTGAGGGCTTGATAAAAAGCGCCCCTACAAATCTATAATGCTGCGGCTCCGGACACAACCTCAAGAATCTGGGTGGTGATGCTTGCCTGGCGGGCCTTATTATAGGTAAGGGTTAAATCCTGAATAAGGTCATTTGCATTGTCGGTGGCGTTCTTCATCGCTACCATTTGCGCCGAGAAAAAGCTGGCCAGCGTATCGAGTAGCGCCTGGTAGACCTGTACATCTACGTAGCGCGGAAGCAGCGCTTCAAAAATGCTCGCGGCGTCGGGCTCGTAAATGTAATCAACATTTCTACGAGCGCCTTCTTGTTCGGTTGGCGGCTCCACGGGCAGCAGTTGTACAACGGTTGGCTGCTGTGTCACCGTATTGATGAACTTGGCGTAGACCAGGTAGACGACATCTACCTCCCCTTTCAGGAAAGCATCGACCGCTACCTGAGCCATGGCTGAGGCGTCGAGTAGTGAGGGCCTATCACCATAGTTCGTAAATTCAGCCAGCATGGGTAACTGGTTGCGTAATACGAAGTCGCGGCCTTTGCGGCCTACGACGATATAATCGATGCCGGGGCGCTCGCCTTGTTCCGCGAACTTCTTTTGGGTTTCCAGGGCACTTGTCGCTGCTCTGCGGTTGATGTTGCTGGGCAATGCTCCGCTCAAGCCGCGATCAGGCGTCATCAGCAAATAGCCGATATTGCGTACCGGGCGCTTTTTGAGCAGAGCAATCTCTCCGCCAATGTCTTCAACTGCAACATTGGCTAGCCGCGAGACCAGCTCCCGCAATTGTTCGGTGTAGGGGCGCGATTGTTCTACACGCTCCTGAGCCCTGCGCATCCTGCTGCTCGCCACCATCTGCATGGTTCTGGTGATCTGAGCAATGTTTTTCACTGACCGGATGCGCCCTCGTATTTCTCTGGTTGATGGCATATGCCTACCTCCTATTGCGGTGAGGCTGCTTTCTGATTTTGCTGCTGCACTTCTGCCTGCTTCATTTCGCTCTGTCCCACTGTGACCGGTTTTTCCTCCGGGCGCGGCGCTGCTGTCTGCTTGAACTCGTTAATGGCGTTGCCCAGGCGCTTCAACAGGTCATCGGACATCTTATCGCGTGCTTTCACCGATTTCTCGACGATTTCCTGGCCGATCTCGGGGTGGTTGGCATCCATGTAACGGTAGAAGGCCTGCTCCCAGGCGGAAACGAGATCGAGAGGTACGTCATCCAGGTAGCCGTTAGTAGCTGCATAGATAATCATGACCTGCTTTTCGACAGGCACCGGCGCGTACTGCCGTTGCTTCAGAATTTCCGTCACACGACGACCACGATCAATACGGTTCCTGGTGGCCTTGTCCAGGTCAGACGCGAATTGCGCAAAAGCCGCGAGTTCGCGGAACTGCGAGAGATCAAGACGCAGCGAGCCTGCCACCTGGCGCATGGCGCGACTTTGCGCGTTGCCACCCACACGAGAGACCGAAAGGCCGACGTTTACGGCCGGTCGCTGACCGGAGTTGAACAGGTCTGTCTCAAGGAATATCTGTCCATCGGTAATCGAAATGACGTTGGTCGGAATGTATGCCGAAATGTCATTGGCCTTTGTTTCGATCATGGGCAGCGCCGTCAATGAGCCGCCGCCGAAGTCGTCGTTCAGGCGCGCGGCACGTTCCAGCAGGCGTGAATGCAGGTAGAAGACATCACCTGGGTAGGCTTCACGTCCAGGGGGACGACGAATGATCAGCGAAATGTTGCGGTAGGCCTCCGCGTGCTTGGTCAGGTCATCATAGATGATGAGGGCGTCACGTCCGCTCTCCATGATCTCTTCACCCATGGCGCATCCGGCATACGGCGCGAGGTACTTCAACGGTGCCGGTTCAGAAGCTCCCGCCACGACGATGATGGTATGCTCCATCGCGCCGTGCTCTTCCAGGATGGCCTGCGTGCGAGCAACGGACGAGTTTTTCTGACCGATCGCCACATAGATGCAGATCAGGTCCTTGCCCTTCTGGTTAATGATGGTATCGATAGCGATAGCTGTCTTACCCGTCTGGCGGTCACCGATGATCAGTTCGCGCTGACCACGACCAATGGGGATCATGCTGTCGATAGCCTTGATACCGGTCTGTACCGGAGCATTCACCGGCTGGCGTGTTATCACACCAGGGGCCACACGCTCTACCGGGCGATATTTATCGGTAACAATCGGCCCTCTGTCGTCGATTGGCTCGCCCAGGGGGTTTACCACGCGGCCGATCAGTGCGTCACCTACAGGTACTGAGATAATGCGGCCCGTTGTACGTACCTCGTCATCTTCACGAAGATGTGTGTAATCACCCAGGATGGGACAACTGACCGTTTCCTCTTCAAGATTAAAAGCCATGCCCATGATCCCGGTACGTGGAAATTCTACCAGTTCGAGATATTTCACATCTTGCAGGCCGTAGACGCGAGCGATACCATCTTGCACGGCGATGACAGTGCCGACGCTAGCGGTTTCTGTTTCGCTTCCACCGAAGCCCGCGATGTTTTTCTCGATGATGGCGCTGATTTCGTCAGCCCATGATGCCATCGTCATTCCTCCTTATAGATTCCTTGCAGCCTTCCTGACCCGCAGGGCAGGACGCAGTCCGTCTGGTTGTTGGGCAGTCGGAATACGGACCGAGTTGGCTGGCTGCCTATCAAGAAACGCCATGTATTTTGCTCGGTTCACCTTTGGGGCGCAGCTTTTCGTCTGTATCCTCGCCCGGCGTATTGCCGTCTAAGTCAGAGGAATCGCTGGCACCCACCGCGACACCTCTCAGCAACTGCTGTTGGAGCGCAGCGAGGCGGTGGCGAATACTGGCATCGATGACCTGGTCGCCAACGCGTGCGACGAATCCACCGAGAATGTCCGGCTGAACCCTGGTCTGCATAATAATATGTTTGCCTGTTCTACGTTCGAGCGCCTGCTTGATTTCGTTGAGCTGCTGCTCATCCATCGGCGCTGCCGTCGTAACTTCCGCGACTGCCTGATTTTTATAGTCCAGCACCATTTGTTTCAGTTCTTTGGCAATGTTGGGCATTGCTTCAACCAGCTCTCGCTGGACGACGAGCAGGGCGAGGTTGAGCGACGTAGGCAGCACCTTAGACGCCAGCGCCTGGCGAATAGCGGCTTCTTTGCGCTGCATGGGGATCTTTGGTTCGTTGAGTAGATAAGCCAGCTTGCGCTTGGAGAACAAGTCGGCGATCTTCTCGACGTCTTCGAGCGTGCGATCAATGGTATTTTGCTTGCGCGCGATATCGAAGATAGCCCCGGCGTAGCGGCGTGCTATCGCTCCCTTAAGCATTACTGTTCCCTTGTCTGGCTGGCGCTCACGAACTCCTCCACCAGGCGGCGGTTGTCCTTCGTGTCAACCGATTTACTAATAACTTTACCGGCGGCATCGATCGAGAGATTGACCACGAGCCGGCTGAGTTCCTCGCGTGCCCGCGCTGCTTCTTGTCGAATACGAGCAATCTGCTGTTGTTCGATCTGGTGCGCTCGTTCCTGCGCCTCCTCCTGGATGCGCTGGGCTTCGCGCTCCGCCGCTTTCGTGGCCTGGGCGATGATCTCCTGCGCCTGTCGACGCGCTTCAAGTATGATCTGTTCGGCGCGTTGATTGGCTTCCTGCAACTCGCGTTTCGCGCGTTCCGCGTTCTCTATACCTTCGCGAATTACTGCCTGCCGTCTTTCCATCGTTCTGATAATGGCGGGAAATCCCCATCTCCACAGGATCAGGAAAACGATGGCAAAGCTGAAAAGCTGCGAGAGGAAGTTGAAAGTATTTATCCCAAGCCCGCCGAAGAGATCGGCAAAGATGAGTGTGTACACCACAATGTGTTCCTCCATGTGTCAGAGGTAGTACGGATACATCCTCTTCTGTGTAGGAGACGCAATACGCTCTATGGTGCAGCGCATACCCGCGACAAGCGCGATGTATTGCGTCCCCTAGCCGGGATGCTAACCACCAATGCGGAACAGGATCAGAATTGCGATGACCAGCGCGTAGATGGCGACCGCTTCGGCAAGAGCGATACCGATGATGAAGTTTGTACGAATCAGCGGCTCTGCCTCGGGATTGCGACCGATAGCGTTATACGCCTGGGAGGAAAGTAGGCCGATGCCGATGCCCGGTCCAATTGCTCCCAGACCGATTGCTAATGCCGCAGCGAGTTGAATAGGAATCATGATGTTAATCCTCCTTGAAATAAAACTGTATTTCGTTGGTTTCAATTTATGCAATCGCAGGAAAAAATATCTGCGAGTAGCATTTGCTGTTACAAGAAGCGCCTCGCGCTGTCTCTATAGGATCAGCTTTTTGACCCTGCCAGATCTTTCTCCTCCTGCGCGTATTCTGCGCGCGCTTCGTGTTCACTGGAAGGCTCATGCTCTTCGTGGCTGCTAACGGTGATTTGCAAGAAGACCAGCGTAAGGAGTGAGAAGATGAATGCCTGAATAACGGCGACAAACAATTCAAACGGAATAAAAATAGCACCTCCGATAACCGGAAGCAGTAAGGCGAATATTGCCAGCACGATGGTGCCTGCGAAGATATTACCAAAGAGACGGAAAGAGAGCGAGATGATACGCGCAAACTCGCTAACAAGTTCCAGTATGCCGACATAGAAGTTGATGGGGCTGCTGAAGTTGAAGTATCTCTTCAAGTATTGTTTTGGCCCTAAAAGATAGAAGCCAAAGATCTGGGTGACGATCACTGAAATCAGCGCCATTGAGATATTAAGATTGAGGTCGGTAGTAGCAGGCCGCAGCCAGGGAATGATTTTGTTGGTATAATCCCCGAACAGGAAGATGCTCGTAGGTGGTTTAAGATGTGCCGCCTGCACCGCGGCAGGTTGGCGAATAAGATGAAGATAAAGAACGTTGCGACCAGGGGGAAAAATCGTTTCGCATTGGCTTTCCCTGCTACGCTCTCCACCAGGTTTAATAGCAGCTCTACGGCCCACTCAACCAGATTTTGTACGCCACGGGGGATGAGATCACGCCGACGAGTACCAAAATAAAATAATGCAACCAGGGCGATGATAGCTATCCAGGTACAAAGTAAAGTATTCGTGATCCCGGAGCCATCTGGAAAGAGAGGGATGATCACGTCAGGCGCGATTTTTATGTTAGGAAGTTTCCAGAGCACTCGGCGTCCTCCTTAAATAACGGGCTCCGCAATGCTGGATCTGTTCGTTGTAGATGGCTTCCGTCTATCCAGACTATAAATTTCTTGATCGTTTTAATAAACGGTACGCCCCAAATATTCCCGAAATCAGGCCAAGCAGCAGCCCGAGCAGTATGAACAAAGGTTTCGTATGGAATTGGCCATCAAGGTAACTTCCTAAGATGGCTCCTAGCACGATGGGAACAACTATTGCGAAGCCCATTCCCCCCAGAGCGCCTAACGTTTCTAAAGCTGTGGGTGGCGGTTTTTTTCCCATTTCTCATATCCCATGCGTCTCTCTCATATTATACCATGCGGATTATAGCACATGGAACAGGGAATTTGCAACGGTTGATACACATCTCGTCGAGAAAAAGAGAGCTAGAGGCAAGACAACCACCAGGTACCCCGATGACCCGGAAATGCGTGATGTGTATGAGGAAGAACTTCGGAGACTGAGACTGCGCGCGGTGCTTCTGGACGAAGCCCAACATCTGATCACGTCCGGGGGAGGAGAAACTGCACAATGGCAGAATTGCGCTTCCCATCATGGCTGCGGCTTCCCCTGGCGCAAGAGGGCATTCTCACCTGTTTTTCTCCTCTATTTAAGGGAAAGGTGCGCGACGCATCGGCGTCTGCTCAAATAGAGCACAAAGGGGGAAGTGGGTGTTCTCTGAGCTCAAAAACGAGCCCGTTCTTTCCCACCTTTATTGTATCACCTCCTGTCTACTAGCACACTGCCTTTTTGGACGATTTTTTTTGGCGTCCTTTCCCCTATACTCAGGTGGAAGCGAGGCCACTCTGGCGCACCCACGGTGAAAGCTCTCCTTTGAGCAAAGAGACCTCTCGTGTGTGTGCTCAAAAAGCCCTTGCTTCAGCAGGCGTGTGCCAGACCCTCGTCGTGCGCGAAAGGAGTCATCTAGAGATGAAAGGTGAAGAGATGTTTATGAGTTCCTTTGTCCTTGGTTTTCAGGATATTGACAAAACAAAACTTATGGTTGTTGGGGGTAAAGGCGCGAACCTGGGAGAACTGTCCAGAATTGATGGGATAAGAGTACCGGAGGGCTTCTGTATTACTACCGAAGCATATAAACGAATTATCAGTCAAACACCAGAGTTTAATGATCTGCTGGAGCAACTATATCTTTTAAAGGTGGAGGACAGGGAAAGAATTGGTGAAATCAGTAAAAAGATACGCAGCGTCATCGAAGGGACAGTAATTGCAAAGGAAATTGAGGAAGCAGTTACACATTTTATTACAAAATTAGGTGATAAAAATGCCTATGCTGT
>VBHV01000219.1 GCA_005881995.1 Chloroflexota bacterium
TATGATAAGATAGACCCATCGCAGAGAGCTTGACCATAGGAGAAAGGCAGAATGCAAAAGGTGGATGTGGGTCCTGATGGGCAAGAAGTCATCAAACCCCGTGGGGACCGTCCCCAGACTTCAACTCGCTTGCTTGATCGCTTTCGCGCCAGCATCTTTGACTGGCAAGGGCCAAAGGTCCATTTCGGACTTATTCTTTCCGGTGACAAACTCATCAATAATAAGGATTACCGGGATAAACTCCTTCGTATTGAACCTGAAGCCATCGGCGGAGAGATGGAGGGAACAGGGGTCTATGCAGCTGCCTACCGTAACAAGGTTGATTGGATACTGGTCAAGGCTATCTGCGACTGGGCAGATGGAAACAAAGACCAGGAGAAGGAGGTTCGCCAGAAAGAGCACGTTCTTACGTATGCCGGGCATAGTGAGAGCGTACGAGATATTGCCTGGTCTCCTGATAGTAGTCGTCTTGCAACTGCAAGCAATGATCATACCGTACACATCTGGGACGCAATGAGCGGTGCCCACATCTATACCTATGGTGGGCACACCAAATGGGCCACTTCTCTCGCGTGGTCACCCGATGGGACGCGTATTGCCTCAGCCAGTAATGACATGACGGTACAAATCTGGCAAGCAAGTCATTGTTAACCGTACCTACGAATGATGGCCAGGGCGACCGCGAGGGTCGCCCGTACAATACACGGTGACGTGGAAAACAGGCAAGTTGGTATTGTACGGGCGACCCTCGCGGTCGCCCTGGAAGTCAAATCGTCTTTCTAGCAATCTCTCACAGACTCTGGTACCTACGCTAAAATACTTGCAAAGTAAGCCCAAAGCGGATACAGTGGTATCATGAAAAAATAGGAACATCAAGAGCGCCGGAGGTTTTCTTCACGGCGTTAAAGGGAGGTGAACTATGGCATTCGATATTCACCAGAAGGTATTCGATAGGGATGGCATGATACTTGATAAAAAGGCCAGCCAGTATCAAGACCAGCTGATGCAGTTGTTCGAGCAGTCGCCCGAAGGGCGGGCGCTCAGGGACGAGGGCGTCGAAGGCGGTTGGGCCAATATGCTGATTGATTTTGGGATGCACTATCTCAGCGTCACCCCACCACAGATGACTCCCCGTCATCTACGCGAAATCCTGTTCGAGCTTTTCCCGCGCAAGGTTTCCGCTCCTGCTGATGAAGCGCCTGAGATCATCCGCGAGTTGCAGGCTTTTTGGCAATTCCTGCAACGTGAGTTCCAGCTAGAGAACGCGGCTGCCTGTCTCGGCATATTGAATGACAGGGCGGCTCGCGAACTGCAGAGGAAAATGAGCGACCCGGCCACCTTCGGGATTGCCAAGTCTTTCGTGATGATGGGGATGGAGAGAGGCTTCGACCTGAGCACTGAAGAGGGAATTAATGAGTGGATGGCAACCTACAACGCTGAAATAGCCACGGGTGCTGCACCGCGTATCCCTTTGCCCGGCGAACGGAGCGAGCAGGCTCAGCAGTTCCGCGAAAAGCTACAACAGCCCGGAACGGCCAGGAACAGGCGCAAGAAAAACCGCCGGAGGAAATAGGAAGCAGGAGGGATCTATGGCCAAACATAGTACGTCGCAGAATGTTCCCAAAGAGCTGCAGGCGCGGTTCGACGAAATCACCCAGTTGACAGATGCCTTCAGCAAAGACTACCTGAATGACGAGTACGCGCAACTCTGCCGTGAGGTAACGGCGACGCTCTGCCGCAAACGCCCTTCCCCTCTGACCGGGGGAAAAGCCGCCACCTGGGCGTGCGGGGTCATTCACGCGGTGGGCACGGTCAACTTTCTCTTCGACGCCTCGCAGAAACCCTATGTTCCGGCGAGCCAGATAGCGAGCCACTTCGGTCTCGGTACGAGTACCATGCAGACGAAATCCAAGCAGATCCGCGATCTATTGGACATGTATCAGATGGCCCCGGATTGGACAATCCCGTCCATGATCGACCAGAACCCGCTCATCTGGATGATTCAGGTCAATGGGCTGATCATGGATGTACGCCACGCGCCGCGCCATATCCAGGAGGAAGCGTTCCGCAAAGGATTGATCCCGTATATACCTGAGGCGTGAGCTTAGTGCATATTCACGTAGTAGCCTTTGCTTGATAAACTCGGGGAGGCGAGAGATTCTTATGACACAGGTGGATTTCGCGCTGATCAGCATTCGTCCCGACGAATTCGCAGCTGTCCTTAAACGCTTTCCTACCAAAGTGCAAAAGGGCAAGAGCGGACGAACATACGGAATTGCGCAGGTTCCTACTAAGATCGGAAAAACTTGCAGCGTAGCCGTCGTTCGCTGCAGCGAACAGGGCAATGATGCGGCTCAACAGGTCGCCAACGACGTGATCAATGACCTGGACCCCCAGATGCTGCTCGTCGTCGGCATCGCCGGTGGAGTTCCCAGCGACGATTTTACCCTGGGAGATGTCATCATCTCTACCCGCATCGATAATCTGAATGTGAGCAAGCGCTCCGACGATGGCAGAGAAGAGTTCGATATGCGAGGCGGGATTCATCCAGGCATTAGCGATATTACCGCCAGTCTCCTGCTGTATCAAACGGGACTCGCAGGGTGGAACGATGCAGCTTCCATTACCTTGGACCGCCCAGGAGTAGATCTGCGACAATTTGAGATGGACGAATTTCAAGCAAAAATCGCAGGTGGAGCGAAAAATGCCCCCTGGTATCAACAGGTACGCGCATCCCTTACAGCGCACTTCGGCAGTGAAACGAACCGCACTCGTCCCCCTCTCTTCGAAACCGGAACGATCGCTTCCAGCAACAGCGTGATTCGCAATATTGACATACTCGTGCAATGGTTACAAACCGCGCGCACTATCCTGGCAGTGGAGATGGAGTCGGCTGGAGTGTACCAGGCCACGCAGGGCATCCAGCGACAATACCCGGTCATGGCTATGCGTGGCATCAGCGACATCATCGGCTTGGAGCGGAATAATCAGTGGACAAAGTATGCTTGCCAAGCAGCGGCTGCTTTCGCTTACGCTTTCGTCACCGCTGGCATTATCACTCCGAGAGGGAACATACCCTCTACCAATGGAGATGCAAACGCTTCACCCTCGCCCTCTCAGGGGCAAGTTCGAGCCAGGCAGGTTCAGAACGAAAACCAGGAAAAGAGAGCAGGGCCTGTTGAGGTCTTCATCAGCTATTCAGAAGAGGATGAGAGATTTAAGAAGCAACTGGAAACCCATCTCGTGATGCTGCGACGTGAAGGGATGATTCGTCCCTGGCATAGCCAGCAAATTGAAGCGGGTCAGGAATGGGAGCAAGAAACGGCGAGCCATATTGACTCCGCTCAGATTATCCTCTTACTGGTAAGCTCGAGTTTTTTAGCCTCCGATCAACTCTATGAAAATGAATTGATGCGTGCCATGGAACGGCAAGCAGCAGGCGCTGCCCGTGTGGTTCCGATTATCCTACGCTATGTCGATCTAGAGCAGACTCCCTTTAAAAAGTTACTGGCCCTGCCCCGCAATGGCAAACCCATCGATTCCTGGCGCAACACCGATGAAATATGGACCAGCATCACCCGGGAGATTCGGCAGCTGTGTGAGCAACTGCGCAACAGATAGGGTAAACATTAATTCAGGGTCTGTGAATGATGGCCCGGGCGACCGCAAATGATGGCCAGGGCGACCGCGAGGGTCGCCCGTACAATACACGTGACGTGTAACACGAGCAGTTTGGTATTGTACGGGCGACCCTCGCGGTCGCCCTGGCTGTCAAATTGTCTTCCTGGCAATCATTCACAAATCCTGAACATTAATTAGAGCACTGCTGACGACACCTCGTCATCTGATGCTTGAAAGGGGTGCGTGCTGAGTCTACTCTTCCCCCTGTACTATGAGCGGGTGCGCAGTGGATGGCGGAGTCGCTAGATTCCTCTTGCCTCCATCTTCCAGAGCGGCGAGGCCGTGCATGCCAAGGGAGTAGGCAATCTCGCCGCCGTGATGGATGTCATGCTCCATAACGTGCCAGATGACCCAGCCGCGGGTAAGTGTGTATATCTGGCCTTTCCACTCATCCTGGACAGTCGATTGCAGATCTGAGAGCGTATAACGTCCCAATACCTCCTGCATGACCTGCCAGGTCTTCTCCAATCCGCTTACCAGTTCACTTGCGGAGCGCGGCTGGCTGCCAGGTTCGGCCCATGTGCCAAAAGCAGCGAAGTCCTCATCGCCCTCTTCCAGGTTATAATGGAACCAGCCTGCTCGCACGGCGATGATGTGGCGCGCCAGTTCATCGATTGAACGGAGGTTGGGCGCAGCACGCAGCGCAAGCTGCTCCGGTGAGAGTCGAGCGAGGGCTATGCTCAACTGGTTCTGGTAGTGTTGCCAGCCCTGAGTAAAGAACGCCAGAGTTTCGCTTGTTTCGCTCATGTTTTTCGCTCCTTGTGACTAAAAGGGTAAAATCGACAGTTGAAACGCAATTAGAGAGTATCATATGACGAGGTGTCCTGCTGACATGCTTATCCTTCTATGGTAAGATTGGGCCATTACAGGTATGGCCCATTTTTATTTGCTCTGGAAGAGGTGTAAAAGTATTATGAATGATCATCTCCACAAGGATGCGCGTCCGGCTCTTGAAAGCCAGCTGGCGGGCTTGAGCCGCGAGCAGTTGCAGTCGCTTTTGCTGAAGTTGGCAGAGCAAGAACCTTCCCTCATTCCGACCATTGAGAAGCAGGTGACGATGCTGGGCACCTCTTCTTCGCAGTCAACAACGCCCTTGCCGCAGGCCGCGCGAGAGCTACCTCCTGTCGTGGACACGAAGGTTATACGCCGCCAGGTGCGATCCAGCATCCATAGCCTGGATCGTATGCGCTCTTCCGAAGCGTACTGGCAGGTCGGGGCGGTGGTCGGCGAGGTAGGACAACTGGTCGATCAAGCCTGGGCGTTAATCAAGGCTGACGATGGTCGTCAAGCGCTCAAGGTGCTTGAGGCCATTACAGAAGAATACCTGGGCGAGTGGGAAAACCTTGATGACTCCGATGGCGAGGCGAGCGGATTTTTCAGTGACCTCGGACCGGCCTGGACGGAAGCGGTCTTGAGCGCAGACTTAACCCGCGAGGAGCGTGAGGGGTGGGCTGACCGATTCTCAGCCTGGCAAGGGGAACTCGATGACTATGGCGTCGATGAAGCGTTTGACGCGCCTCAAACGGCGGCCCTCGACGGTTGGGACTATCCCCCGCTCCAGCGCGTGTTGCAGGGGTCGATAACCGAGCAAGGAGCCTGGGAGGGTGAAGCTCCCTATTATGCTGATGAACTCACCGAGGCCAGACTGAACATTCTGGATCGACGGGGTCGCTGGCAGGAGTACCTGTACCTGGCTGAGGCAGAGGGGCATACCGAGGAATATGTCACCATGTTGGTACGCCTGGGGCGTGTCGAAGAAGCTATCTACTATGGGCTGAAATACCTGGCGACCACCGAGGAAGCACTAGCGCTAGCAAAGGCCCTCTATGAGCATGGCGAGCATGAACAAAGCTTACAGATGGCCGAACATGGGCTGAGCCTTGAGGGCCGTAAGGCATCCCTGGCAAAGTGGCTGCGTGACCAGGCGTTGTCGATGGGAGAGAAGTCACGCGCACTCCCCGCGGCTGAAGCGGCCTTTCGAGACGAGATCAGCCTGGAGAATTACCAACAGGTGGCTGAGATTGCCGGAGAGCAATGGCCCGAACGACAAGCAGAACTCCTGAATTATGCTCGCCAGGCGAAATCGTCCTACCCCAAGGGACAGATAGATGTGTTCCTACACGAAGGATTGATCGAGGATGCCATCGGGGCGATGGACTCCTACGCCAGCCACACTCTGGTAGAGCAGGTGGTAGATGCCGCTCTACAAGCACAATCGCACCTGGACTGGGTCATCGAGGCCTGCCGCAAGCAAGCGGAGTATATTATGGACAGGGGTAAGGCCGACTTATACTATTCAGCAGCCACCTGGCTCGCCAAAGCCCGCAAGGCTTATCACCTGCTGGGACGCGAAGGGGAGTGGCAAACATACCTGAATGAGTTATTGAATCAACATGGGCGTAAGTACAAGCTCGTTCCCATGCTGAAGAACTTGCGCTGACTTCTTGTTTAGAAAGCACTTTTGAGGATATAGTAGGTGTAGTAAGCCTACAAAAGACCAAGATAGAAACGTCAACGGGAAGGCCGTGTTTCACGTTGATTAAACGGTGACCTCGACAGGAGCGGAATCATGCCCGAAATTGCTATCATCGGCGCCGGGATTGCGGGGCTTTCCGCGGCTTTGACCTTGCAGGACGCAGGTCTCTCGTGCACCATTTACGAAGCGTCCAATCGCATCGGTGGTCGTATGCACTCCGATACGACGACCTGGGCCGATGGGATGGTCAGCGAATGGTGCGGCGAATTCATCGATAGCGATCACAAGACGATTCAGCAACTCGTTGCGCGCTTCGGGCTGGAAACAGCCGACCTGGGGCAGAAAAGAAAAGATCGAACACAAAACGTCATGTATCTCTTCAACCGCTACTATGAGGCTGAAGAGCTGGCCAGGGACTTCGAGGCGCTCGCTTCCATCTTACAGCCGCAGGTGCAGGAGGCCGGTTTTCCCACGACCCATACGCACTTTACCGAGACCGGCTACCGGCTCGACCACCTGAGCGTTTATGATTGGATCGAGCAGTACATCAAGGGCGGGCATAATGTGCCTCTGGGCCATTTTTTGGATTTCGCTTGCACGGGCTACTTCGGGTTGGATACGCCCATGCAGAGTTCGCTCAACCTGGTCTACATGTTTGGCTTGTGGACCCAGGAAGAAGAGGAAGATGCGGGGCCGATGCAAGGAAGCTGCAAAATTGTGGGTGGGAACGAGCAACTCCCGCGGGCCATTGCACGCAGCCTGCCGCAAGAAAGTATTCATTTGAACCATCAATTGGTGGCGATCAAACGAAACAGCAATGATTCAATCACGTTAACCTTCGCGACCGGCAATGGCTTCCTGGAGATACATTGCGAACACGCGATCCTTACCCTGCCGTTTAGTACCCTACGGCGTGTCGATTACCGGCAGGCCGGGTTTGACGCCTTAAAGCAAACCGCCATCACGCAACTTGGATATGGCACCATATCCAAGCTCATTTTGCAGTTCGATACGCCCTACTGGTACCAGGATGGACCCTGGCCGCGGAGCACCAATGGCTTCATCATCACCGACCTGGATATTCAGACGCTCTGGGATGCGTCACTCGGTCAAACAGGTTCAAGTGGCCTGCTTGTCGATTATACAAGCGGCCATAGAGGAGCGGCTTATGCCCCACCGGCAGCATATTCAACCACGGCTGACTCGGAGAGCATCCAGGTCTATGCGCAGCGCTGCCTGGAGCAATTGGAGCGTGTTTTCCCCGGCATCAGCGCTCACTACATCGGCAGGGCAGCGTTGAGCTATCCAACGGGCGATCCCCATCTACTTGGCAGCTACGCGTGCTGGCTCGTGGGACAGTACACCAGCTTTTGCGGTTACGAGGGCGTGCGGCAGGGAGCAATACACTTCGCGGGCGAGCATTGTTCGGTCGAGGCCCAGGGCTTTATGGAAGGCGGAGCGAGGGAAGGCATGCGGGCCGCGCGGGAGATTGTGCAGGATTACAGGCAAAGATAAATGCAGAGATGAAGGAGTTTTCTCATGATGGATTTCGGTGTAATTGTTCCGCAGGGATGGCTTATGGACCTGGTGGGTATTTCCGACCCGGCCGAGGCGTATGAGACGATGACGCGCGTGGCGCAGGAAGCCGACACGCTGGGCTACCACTCTATCTGGCTCTACGACCACTTCCACACGGTTCCCGTCCCAACACAGGAAGTAACTTTTGAATGCTGGACAAGCACTGCCGCGCTTGCCCGTGATACAAAGCGCGTGCGCATCGGCCAGATGGTCACGTGCAATAGTTATCGCAATCCCGCGCTGCTGGCAAAAATGGCCAGTACCGTCGATACGCTCGCTCATGGGCGACTCGATTTTGGCATAGGCGCGGGCTGGCACAAGGAGGAATACGTGGCGTATGGCTACCAGTTTCCCGAGACGCGCGAGCGACTGGAGCGCTTACGCGAGGCCGTTCAGGTCATCCTGGCAATGTGGACGCAGGAGGAGGCGAACTTTGAGGGCACCTATTACTCGGTGAGGGGAGCGATCAACCAGCCCAAAGGGGTACAAAAACCACACATCCCACTGCTGATTGGCGGTGGAGGCGAAAAAGTGACACTGCGGCTGGTTGCACAATACGCTGACGCCTGCAATATTGGTGCTGCGAGCAACTCGGACGCGATTACGAGAGTATCCGGCGCACCACCCTCATCGATGACTGCGTTATCGCAGAGACCGAGGCAGAGGTTCTCGCCAGGTTGACCCCACAGCAGCGGGACAACCTGGAAGCATTGCGCCAGGAGTGGTTGATTGGCACACCGGAGCAGATTCGCGAGCGCCTGGCGGAGTATGAAGAGGCCGGGATACAGGAACTGATTGTGCGCTTTGTTGATGGGGCCAGGTTAGAACCGATACGCCTCTTTGCGAGGGAGTTTCTACAACGACACTAACCCCCTACAATGTTGCGCCAGTCTTCAAAGCAGATGATGTTCAGTGGCAAAGCGCACGGCGGCGCTGCCAGACTTGATGCCGAGTTTATGGTAAAAAGATTTGATTCAGGGTATAGAAAGCAAATATGATATGGATACACAAAACTGGTGGGCTGAGGGCGATACTCCCGTACACGATGATTCTCGTGTCACCTATCTCGTGGACGGACGTTCCGTTATGCTCACTATGTGCCTCCATTTTCTTAGGGCACGAAAGTACATCTACCTTGCAAATTGGGGCCTGACTCCTCCTATGGAGATTGTGCGTGGAAAAGACCAGCGAGCAGGGGCGGATGGGAGCGCCGAACAGGAGGCGTTGCTGGCCCAACTGCGCGTCGCAGGTCTTCAGGAGGACGACATTTCTTTCTGGTGTTCCTCCTCGCTGACCCTGCAAGCAGTGCTGGGTCGTGCTGTGAGCAAAGGGGTTGACGTGAAAGCACTGCTCTGGGATAGTCTACCGATACCCGGGCTGTATTACTACAAACCCAAAGAAGCCTATGAGCAATTGACGCAGGTAGGCGTAACGTGCATTCTCGATGACAGCGCTCGTGGTATCCGCCATCATCCTGTGGAGTCACTGCATCAAAAGATCTCGATTGTGGACGGGACATATGCCTTTGTTGGTGGCGTTGATCCGATGATCGAGTTGGGTGGGAACTTTGACCACTGGGATACCTCGGCCCATCTTTTCTCTTCCCCTTTACGCCACAATTCAGAAGCTCCCAACCCCTATCCCTGGCACGATGTTCACGCACTCATCGAGGGACCGGCAGCAGCAGATGTCGAACATAATTTTTGCCAACGCTGGAATGATGTAGTACAGCGCCACTCCTGGGGCCATGACTTGCTGCTCTCTGAGCATCCACCTGCCGCGCCATTAGAAAGCAAAGCCCTCGTGCAGCTAGCCCGTACCATTCCTGAACACACCTATAGCTTTGAACCCCTCATCGTGCGAGGCATTGCACAGATCTATGCTAATGCCTTGAGCAACGCACAACGTTTTGTCTACCTGGAGAACCAATACTTCTGGCTACGCCCCTATACAGGTATCGAGATTCCCTTTATCGACGCAATTAATCCTGAGATGGAACGCAACGTCCGCGAGTTAGGCGCGGCACTAGAACGGGGCGCAATGGTGGCCATTGTCCTCCCTGACCGCCCCGATCCTGGGCGAGATGATGCAGATGCTACTCTGCGACGCT
>VBHV01000153.1 GCA_005881995.1 Chloroflexota bacterium
GAAGGCGTATGGTAGGGCGATAGAGATGATGGCGGTGGTGGCGGCGGAGTAGGAGTGTAGGTGGAAGCAGGAGTATATACAGGCGGTGGTGGTGCAAGCGGCGTTATGTAGGTGGGTGAGTCATCGGCCAGTGTAATCATACGCGATTGGGAAATACTGGCCTGTTCCAGCGCCCTGGCAAAGGCCTGTACCGTCATGAAGCGTTTTTGCGGGTCTTTCCCTAAGGCCGTTTGCATGACATGTTCGACTTCGGGTGAGATATCGGGCAGCTTCTGGCGCAATGGTGGAGGAGGCACAAACAGGTGCTGGCTGGCGACTTCGGTAAAGGTTCCATGGAATGGCCTATCGCCGCTAAGCCATTCATAGATAACGCTGCCCAGGGCGTATTGATCGCTGGCGGGCTGAGGCCTGCCCTGGAGTTGTTCAGGAGCCATGTACGCGGCGGTGCCGACGATTTCCTGGGTGGTCTGTTGCCGGGAAGTCTGCGTGACAAAGGCGATGCCAAAATCACTCAAGAGCAGCTCATTTCTGGGGCCAAGTAACATATTTTCAGGCTTCACATCGCGGTGTACCCATCTGCTTGACGAAAGGAAGGATCGTGGTGAGCGGCAGACGGGTACCTTTGGGGAAGCGCTGGCGCAGTGTTCCATTGGGAGCGTATTCCATGACCAGAAAAGGCGTCTCGTCCTCCAGGCCAAAATCGAGCACGCGAATGATATGGGGATGCGATAAGCCAGCGATGGTGCGGGCCTCTTTGATAAAGCCTGGGAGATCGCTTCCAGACAGGCGGGTTTGCAGCACTTTAATGGCGGCCTTGGTGTTCAGATAGAGATGTTCGCCCAGGTAGACATCGGCAAACCCGCCCCTTCCCAGGTGACGGATGAGGCGGTAATGGCCAAGTTGCTGATCTACACGGTCTGCCATACACATGCTCCCTTCAAGGGGCAGAGATTCCATCCAGGGGTTTGACTACTTCATGAAAGGTAGAAGTATTATATTCGTTTATCCGTTGATGCGCAAGGCAAGTATGCTGCAATCAACGATGCTCGGGCTGTATTAACTGCAAGACATCGGCTTCGTCCTTGCTTGCAGGTGTGTAGCCATCAGGTACTTCGTCAAGCTGCCAGACCATGCCTTCTTTCACCACGTAGCGCCATGCTAAGTCCGGGCTATTATTGAAGTCGGCGGGTATAGCTGTTTTGAGCAGGTCGAGGACGTCATCGGGTATGGGGTCTGATAATTTCAGCTTTCCCGATTGCAGCTGTTGTACATAGGTCTGGATGACTCCTTCGGGATCGTCGCGGTAAATGACGCGGTGTAGATTGCTCAGGTTGCTCATAGCGGCATCGCGGAACTGGGGAACCGCCAGGTCATTGATGATGCGGATGCGCAGCGCCGCGAAAAAGCTGTATTGTACCAGCCCGCTGCAGATGAAACGGACGATATTGTTGGATCTCGAGCTGTCTTCATCCCACTTTTTGAACAGGTCGCCAGCCCCGGCTGCAGCCTCGGCAACTTGCGGAATACCGGGCAGGTGGCGCTTGGCTACACGTTCGATATAAAGGGCGGTCAGCTCGTGTACGGTATTGTGGTCATACAGGCCATTGATTTGATCGAGAGCGATGCCGCGCACATGGCGCAGATAGGCTATGCCATGAACATCTTCCGGGTCATCGGGGTCGTGCTTCGCGATATCGCGGGGCGTTTCCACATACCAATCTATGCGTGGGCGCTTGATGCCTACGGTGAACTGCTCGAAGGGGACGACTTCGTTACGCCAGCTCGCCACGCGGATGCCGGTTGTCATAGCTTCGACCAGGAAGGTATTGTCAAATCCTTTGGGTGGGTCGTTAGTCAGATACAGTAATGCCGAGTGGCTCCACTGGCTATTAGTGGCGATGCGGATGAGATGAGAAAAAATTTCCTTTGGATCGTGATTGACGCGCAGGACCACGTCGGAGACGCGCAAATGTGGGCCTTCGTCGTCGTGTTGTAGAAAGTAGTTGAGGGGGTCCTTTGATACGAATGTCGCACGAATTGCCATTTACTGATACTACCTTTCACTGAAAAATCAGGGTATTGATATTTTGCAGTATACACCAGCCCGTCACCATTTTGCTTCTATTTTCCCTTGACATCGGCCTCTGCCATCAGTATACTTGTTCGTAACCGGTACCGCAATCGGTACCGCAATCGGTTCCACTTATTTTTCCGCAAGTTTGTAAGCGAATAAAGAGGGCAAGTATGCCAGGCAAACCTACCATTGAGGATATTGCGCGGTTGGCGGGGGTATCTAAAACGACGGTCTCGCGTGTTTTGAACAATAAGCCGGATGTAGACCCTGCCACGCGAGAGCGCATTTTGCGCATCATCGAAGAGCAGAGTTTCGTTCCCAGCATCGCGGCGTCGGGGTTAGCTAGTGGGCGCCGCCAACTGATAGGCATGCTCATCCCTTCATTTACCTGGCCGCTCATCCCCGAACTGATGCGCGGTGTGGCTGAGATGCTCGAGCAAACCTCGTACGAACTGGTGCTGTATAGCATCAACGACGCAAACCTCAAGAAGGACCGCAGTGAGGTTATCAACCGGGTGCTTGCCACGCAATTGACGGCTGGCCTGCTGGCTGTTTTTCCAGGACCAGCCTCGCAAGATTTGACGCGCCTCTATAAGCAGGGCTTTCCCGTCGTGATTGTTGATGACCAGCTGGTGCAAACGACACCCTGGGTGGGGGTGGATAATACGACGGGAGCTTATACAGCGGTGCGGCATCTCATCAAGCTTGGTCACCGGCGTATCGCGCATATTCAAGGGCCACATGAATACCTGGCCTCGCATGATCGCTATTATGGCTACCAGCAGGCCCTGCGCGAGGCAGGTATCCCACTCGATCCAGACCTGGTGCTTGAAGGTGACTTTCTCCCATCAAGCGGGCGCGCGTGCGCCAGCAAGTTCTTCCAGCTCCCACCGGAAAAGCGCCCCACGGCTATTTTTGCCGCTACCGATCAGATGGCCTATGGTGTGCTTGCCGCGGCTGAAGAATATGGGGTCTCGATCCCGCGAGACGTAGCGCTGGTGGGGTTTGATGATGACTCGCCCTCCGCGCATGTTCATCCACCGCTCACGACTATCCGGCAACCGTATTATGAGATGGGTGAGCAAGGTCTCAAATTGCTGTTATCGCTGCTCGATTCACCTCGCGGCAATGGCACACCTGCTTTTCCTGTGAGAGGAGAAGGGGGAACACATCCCAACGCGGCCCAACCTGTTCGCATCCAACTGGCTACCAGCCTTGTAGTGCGTGCATCCTGTGGAGCGGACTACCAAATCTCTAAGTGTACTGGATGTCTTTCCTCACGGTTCTTATCGTTGTACTGGCTGCCTGTGGCGGAAGTAATAGCACGACTACGCACACGAGGCCCGCGCACCCAAATTCGCTCACCCTGTTGGCGAATGAACAGGACGCTTATACCCAGAACTATAATCCGTATTCCCCCGGTGTGATCAGCGGCACGCAGGGCTTGATTTATGAAACACTGCTCTATGTCAACCGCCTTGATGGGAGTGTCAAGCCCTGGTTGGCTTCCAACTACCAGCTGGCGAGCGATGCGCAAAGTATCACGTTCAATTTGCGCCAGGGGGTGACCTGGTCGGATGGGCAGCCTTTCACCAGTGATGATGTGGTCTTTACGCTCAACTTGATCCTAAAAAACCCCTCTATTGATCTGACAGGTATCGGTGCGGCGGTCAAAGATGTGAGCGCAATCGATGCCAGTACGGTCAAGGTGACGTTGAGTAAGCCCTTCAATCCCATCGTGTGGATTCTAGGTGGACAGGTCTTTATGCTCCCCAAACATACCTGGTCGGGTGTCAAGGGTGATCCGTCGCAGTATGCCGATCCCAACCCGGTTGGTACCGGCCCTTATATCGTCAAATCTTTCACCCCGCAGCTGGTCGACCTGGTCAAAAATCCTAAGTACTGGCAGCCTGGCAAGCCGCAGGTGGACGAGGTCAAGATCCCGGCCTATTCCTCCAACGATAGCGCACAACTGGCGCTGCAAAAGGGTCAGATCGACTGGACGAACCTGTTTATACCTAACCTTGATAGGACCTATGTGGCTCTGGATAAGCAACACTTTCACTACTGGTTTCCCAGCAGCGATGATGTGATGCTCTACCTCAACCTGACCAAGGCCCCTTTCAACGATTTGCAGGTGCGCAAAGCCATTAGCCTCGCGCTCAATCGCGAGAACATTTCGAAGCTCGGCGAAGCTGGCTATGAGCCTCCGGCTAATCCGACCGGGCTGGTAGGAGAGTCTATTCAGAGTTACATTGATCCGCGCTTTGCTGCTCTACAGTTTACTCAGAATACCTCCCAGGCGGGTCAAACGCTGGAGAGCGATGGCTGGACCAAGGGTGCCGATGGCTACTACGCCAAGAATGGCAAGCAGTTGGCATTTACCATCATTGTGGTCAGCGGCTATACCGACTACGTGGCGGACTGCCAGGTGATGGTGAGGGATCTGAAAGCAGCAGGCATCAATGCCACGGTGAATGCCATGTCCAATGACGCCTTTACGAGTGCATTGCAAAACGGGCAATATGACGCCGGTATTCTGTGGACCAACCCCGGCCCCACACCCTACTACATCTACGATGGCCTCTTGCGCAGCACCAACTCCGCCCCCGTCGGCCAGTCGGCTCCCTCCAACTACGAGCGCTGGATGGATCCGGCCACCG
>VBHV01000154.1 GCA_005881995.1 Chloroflexota bacterium
TCAACATTATCAGCCGCTGGATTCACCATCACAGCAACGATAGAGCCTTCTTCCCATTCCAGCAGGCCCTGGTAGACGAAGATGAAGCGCGGCTGCTGGCACAACGCATCTGGGTGGAAATTGACGCTGTACGCGCGCTGCCTGCTGAATATCGTTCAGATGAAGAAGATAATACGTTATAAGAATTACAGGGTATAGACCAGGGCGACCACGAGTGTCGCCCTTGCCCAATGACCCATCCGAAGGAGAGCAGTCCTGCATGTTATTATCCGATAAACGCATTGTGGAAGAGTTACATAATGGCAATATCATCATCGAGCCATTTGACCAGCGCCAGTTAGGAACCAATTCCTATGATTGCCGCCTGGGTAAATGGTATTTTCAGGGTGATATGAATGTTGATATCATTCACCTGGATAACCCGCACGATATTCGCCGCTACTGGGGGCAGCCGCGTGAGGCGGCAGACGGCAAAATCGCTATTCGCCCCGGCACGACCATCCTGGCTCACACCATCGAAGTGATCGGAGGGCATAACGGCTACCTGGCCAAGATGTATTCACGCAGCACCGTGGCGCGCTCGGGTTTATCGGTGTGCCGCTGCGCGGGCGTTGGCGATGTCGGCTATATCAGTCGCTGGACGATGGAAATCAGCAATCACACACAAACCACCATCTGGGTGCCCGTTGGCTTCCGTATCTGCCAGCTTACCTTCGAGTACGTGGGTGAAACCCTCAAAGAATACCATGGAAAGTACGGCAAAGCCAATTCCGAGTGGACGCCCGAAGATATGCTGCCCAAGCCCTATTTCGATTGGGATTACGATGTCTACCGTACTGACAGGGGGAAGTAGGGCGTGAGCAGAGGCCGATTGATCTCATTTGAGGGGCTGGACGGCGCTGGTAAGACCACGCAGATGGAGCTGTTGGAGCGCTGGCTGCAATCCCACGGTATAGCGTATGTGCGTACGCGCGAACCGGGTGGTACGCCCCTCGGAGTGGAGATACGTCACCTGGTACTCAATCGCCCCGAACTGGCAATCACTCCCCTGGCGGAAGCCTTCCTCTTTCAAGCTGACCGCGCCCAGCATTTTGCTGTACTGGTTATCCCCGCGCTGGACGAGGGAAAACTGGTGATTACCGATCGCTGCTTCGATGCCAGCATCGCTTATCAGGGATATGGGCGGGGTGTTGGAGTAGAATTGATTGAGCGGCTGTCTCTGCTGGCGACGCGGGGCATCAAACCTGATCTGACCATTCTCCTCGATCTCGATCCATCGCAGGTTCATCAACGAACCGACGATGCAAGTGGTCAGCGTGAAGAACGAACTCGCTTCGATGCTGAAGCCGAAGATTTTCATCGAAGGGTACAGGAAGGCTTTCGGATGCTGGCGCGCAAGTATCCAGAACGCATCAAGGTGGTGGATGCTTCAAGGACAGTGGAGGAGATTCACCGGGAGATTGTCGAGTTGGTGAAAGGGGTATTGTAATGAGGATATTCCATGAGTAAGTGAATTATTCACAACTCTAACCGCTTCTTTCGTTTAAGCGCATCAAAATACTCTGGATTCAGTTCCAATGCTCTGTTCACGGCTGCCAATGCCTCATCTTTCCTGCCAAGAATCCCCAGTGCCCACGCCTTGCCGTCCCATGCTGGCACATACATTTCGTCCAGCGATAAAGCATGTTCAAATGCCGTTAACGCCTCGTCATAGCGGGCTGCCATCGCCAGATACGTCCCTTTCGCATACCATGCTGCGACACTTGAATCATCCAGCGCGAGAGCGCGTTCCACTGCCGCTAATGCTTCAGTATAGCGGATGGCTCCCGATAATTGCTGGCTGTATTCCAGCCAGAATTGCGCCTGTTTTTTCTGTTCTTCAGATACCATGCTCTTCCTTTTTCTTTTGCTCCCATGCTGCAAGAACCTGTTGGTACGCCTCCCACGTATCCACATCGATATTTGCTAGGGGGTTGCCCATCTCGACAGTGGCTATTTCATCGCGGTGACGTTCAAGCACACGACGTCCGCCTTCGTCGCCTGTGACCTCTAATAATTCGGGAAACAGGCTGGCATCGAACAGGATGGGGTTGCCGCGTTTGCCTTGGTAGGTAGGCGCGATAATCCTTTTGCCGGTGGTTCTGTATGTCGCAATCAGCATATCTATGTCTCGCGCGCTTATCAAAGGCTGATCACCGAGCAAAACCAGCGCGCTGTCAATCTCGCCGGTTAATGGTTTCCTATAGTTAAGGGATAATAGTGTCTGTATACCCAGGCGAATCGAGGTACTCATGCCCTGTAAGTAATCGGCGTTTTCGAGGATGATTAGATCGGGATGTGTTATGAAGAGGGCGATACGCTCGCGAACCTGGTCTGCATGGTGTCCCAGCACGAGGATAAGGGGGCGAGCCTGCGATGCCAGTCCGGCATCAAGCACATGTGCCAGTACGGGGCGATCTTGCAGGGGTAGTAGTAATTTATGGCGTCCGGCTCCCATGCGGCTCGAACTACCTGCTGCGAGGATGATGGCAGCTGTTCGAGGCTCTGTGCTGTTATTGTTCATATTCTAACCAGCGTGCGGTCTCTGTCACGATTTCATCCAATGGTCTGGCCGTATCGACGGTAATGTGTGGGTCGGAAATAGGGTAATGTATTTCGCTTGTTATCTTAGCACGAAAAGATTGAAATTGCGTCCAGTCGGTTTGATGGTGCGCTGGGAGGTGCAGTTGCTTACGTGCGTTGATACGCTGGCTCCATACCTGCTCATCAGAACAGTAGCATTCAATAATGGCAAGAGACGCCTGTGTCTCTTCTGCTATGCT
>VBHV01000155.1 GCA_005881995.1 Chloroflexota bacterium
CCTCGTAGATCGCTCCGCTTTGCAGCGCGGGCCAGACGAAGTAACGCACGAAGTCGGCCCGGCCATCGACAACCAGCGCTTTGAGCGCGCCGATCTGCTCAGCGCGGGCGGCGATGGCCGGAAGATCGCGAGCATTGCCAACATCAATCGTGAGCGTGATCACATCCAGATCATAGTGTTCCTGAATCCAGCGGATGGCGACCGAGGTATCTAAGCCGCCCGAATAAGCAAGTACAACTGTTCCCATATTCATATCCTCCTTGTAGAGATACTGTCGGCGAACTCCCTCCGCATCACTGTAAGGGCGGGGGCGGCTGTGTGGATGGGCTGGGACCCTCGCGGTCGCCCTCTGCTCTACCCACACTTAAACTTAAGGGCGGGGGCGGCTGTGTGGATGGGTTGGGACCCTTGCGGTCGCCCTCTGCTCTACCCACACTTGCTTTCGAACCTACCAGTTTTTGTATGACCGCTGTAAAAGTTTCTGTACGTTTCTTCCACGTCGCTTCGATTTCTTCAAGCTGGCTGTGAGCCTGCTCCAGCCCCACGTTGCCGGGGCCACCCTGGTGGCTGCGCGTGGTCAGCCGTTGGACAAGCTGCTCCTGGCTCTCTACCGGCAACGAGGAGTGCGCATCGAGCAGTGCCGTCACCTCCGCCGCAACGATGCGATAGGCATCGCGGAACGGAACATTTTCCGTCGTGACGAGTTCGTAGGCACGGTCGGTCGCGAAGAGCTCAAAACTGCAGGCGGATACCAGGCGCTCAGTATTGACTTCGAGCGCACTGACGACCAGGGTGCATATCTCCAGGCTCTCCTGCGCGAGGTCGAGCGCCTCCATAAATGGGCGCTTCGTCTCCTGGTAGTCCATGTTATAGCCGGAGGGCAACCCGTTGACGATGCCCAGGATTTGTTGTGAATAGGCCAGCATCGTCTGCGAGCGTGCCCGTACCAGCTCCATGACTCCCAGGTTGCGCTTCTGCGGCATGATACTGCTGCCGGTACAGAGTTCCTGCGGTACCTGGAAGAAGCCGTATTCGGCGGTGGAAAAGAGCAGGATATCCTGCGCCAGTTTGCTCAGGTCGAGCATGATTTGCGCCAACGCCTGCACGATAGCCGCCTCGATTTTGCCGCGACTATTTTGCACATAGATGACGTTGTTCTGCACACGGGCAAAGCCAAGCAGATCGGCGCAATACTGCCGATCAATGGCAAGAGGGACACCATAGCCGGCCGCGGAGCCGAGCGGCGATGAATCGTTGAGGGCGTAGGCGGCAGAGAGCAAACGCTCGTCATCGAACAAGGCTTCAGCGAAGCTGGCAGCCCACAGACCCACCGAGGAGAGCATGGCACGCTGCATATGCGTATAGCCCGGCATAGGGGTATCGCTATGCTTACTCGCCAGTTCCAGTAATGCCGTGCTGAGACTGCACAGCCGGGCGGCCACCTCGTGGAGCTGCTCTTTTCCGTACAGGCGCAGGTCCACCAGCACCTGGTCGTTGCGTGAGCGCGCCAGGTGAATCTTCTTTCCTGCCTCGCCAGCCACCGCGACCAGGTAGTTCTCAATGCGCGTGTGTACGTCCTCATCGGCCAGCGAGGTAGTGAACTCGCCGGCAGCCTCCAACTGCAAGATGCCGCATAAGGCCTCTTTCAATGCTGCATGCTCCGACTGCGCAAGTGCGTTGATCTTGACCAGCATGGCGGCGTGAGCAAGCGATCCCCAGACGTCGTGGCGAATCAGACGCGCATCGAGAGCGCTGTTCTGCGCGGCCTCGAAGCGCTCCACCTGCTCGTTCAAGCTGTAGCTTTTCTGCCAGAGTTTGGTCACGATTGCGCTCCTTCTGAAAAGATGCCAGCCATCTGGTTGCGCCGGGCAATCAGTTCGTAGGGCAAGCCGCGTATATGCGCCGCAGGAGCACATTCCTTCTGATTGAAGCTGGCGCTCTTGATTGAGCGAATATCAGGAAAGAAAAGGCCACTGGCCGATGAACGCGAACGAATATCGATAGTGCCCTTGTAGAGTTCGATCACATACTCACCGCTCACGACTTTTTGCGTGCTGGCGATGAAGGGATGGATGGCTTCTTTGAGTGGGTGGAACCATTCACCGTGGTAAACAAGCTTCGCCCAATGCGCGTCGAGCTGGCGCTTCAGCTGGATTTCCTCCTTGGTCAGGCAAAACTGCTCCAGGTCGCGATGTACTTTTAGCAGGATGGTCGCAGCAGGGGCCTCGTAGATCTCGCGAGACTTGAGACCCATGATGCCGTCCTCAAAGAGGTCAATTTTGCCGATGCCGTTGGCTCCGCCGATGATGTTTAGCTGCTCGATGACCTGGTCGAGCGGCAGTTGTGTGCCGTTCAATGCCACAGGTAGGCCGTTCTGCCATTGCAGCGTAATGGTAGCAGGCTTATCAGGAGCTTTGGCAGGCGGGGTCAGCCACATCCAGATCGAGTCGGGCAGTTCCGTGGTGAGGTCAATCCCGCCGCTGGCAATAGAACGGCACCACATGGTCTTATCATCGCCACCCGCGATCACCTCCTCGACCGGTATGCCATAGTATTGCATGAGCAGCTGCTCTTCGCTGCGGGTGAGGTCGAAGTCGCGTACCGGCACGATCGTTGCCCTTGCCGGTAGAGCCTTCCATCAAGGCATCACAGCCAAGCTCCAGGGCCGCCTGTGCCACGTGAGCAGCGATCAGCTGGCGGGTCATCGAAGTAGAGACGGGATAGCCGTTGTAGTCGGAGTTCGCCTGGATCGCCTTACTGAGCCATTGTTGGGTGAACTCCTGCTTCGCGTCGATGACGAGTGGTGAGATACCCAACTCCTTTGCCCTGGCGCTGCTTTGTTGTAACTCTGCCTCTCCCTGGCCAACATCAACCATGATCGCGGTAAGGGCACGCGCATGGTATTTCAGTTGGGAGAGTTTGACGCACAGGGTCGAGTCGAGTCCGCCCGAGTAGGCCAGGGCGATGTGTTTGCCCTGCGGCACCTCGACGGAGGCGATTTTGTGCAGCGCCAGTTCGAGTGCCTCGTTACTACTGGCCATAGTCTGGGTTGTGTGGGTCCGGTTGTTCATTGTTTCTTGCTCCTTCAACGAACCGAGCTTCGGAAAGGGCAAGGGCAATAAAAAAACCCTCGTCCCTTCCTGACGAACGAATTGAAGGGACGAGAGCGATATTTCTGCTCCCGTGGTGCCACCCTGATTGCCACTATCTGCTACAATGCATTTTCCTCACATCCTTGTGATGAATCGATTGTGACCTCTTTTTTTCTGGTTCGCTTGCTGCGTGGGAACCACCCACCTGTTCCTACTTGCCTGCTCCCTTTGCGGTAGTCAGGCTTTCTTCGGTCAGCCGCTCACGAAGGCGTTCTGAGAAGGCACTTCCATTCCGAACTTCCACCAATCTTCGGATCGCTGTTGGCTGCCTCGCCCATACTGTTTTCGCTCAACGCGGGTCAGTCTCTTTAAATTCTCTGTTTAAAGGATACCAGCAGATGCTGGAAATGTCAATGACAGTAGCTCTCCTTTGGCGCTTTCACCTCTTGCAAGGGTAAGGAGAAAGCGAACGTTGAACCGTGGTATTTTCTGCTTTCGACCCATATACGACCAGCATGCCGTCGAATAATTTCAGCGCTGATATAGAGGCCCACGCCAAGCCCAGGATAGGTTTTTTCCTCCGCGTCAGTCACTTGATAGAACTGCCCAAAAATTAGCTCGTGATGGGCGGGATCAATCCCGATGCCAAAATCCTGCACGCTGACAATGGCATTCTGCTGGTCTTTTGAGACACGCACAATTAC
>VBHV01000156.1 GCA_005881995.1 Chloroflexota bacterium
CCATTCATGCTAGCCTGAGAGCAATCCATGCCGCTGTAGGAGAAAAGGCCGTTCTCATAGCCGGAAAAATGCACGCGGCAGGTGTCCTTTCTGAGGGTGGTGAAAGCATTCTCACCCATGAAGACATTGCTGAGTTCAGAGCTGGTGGTGCGGACATTATGTTGCTTCCTGCGCCGGGTACGGTGCCCGGAATCACCTTGGAGTATGCGAGGGATCTCATTACCTCTGCACATAAAACGGGTGCCATGACGATGACAGCCATTGGAACATCCCAGGAAGGAGCAAGCATCGAAACGATTCGACACATTGCCTTGATGTGCAAAATGGCGGGCACGGATTTGCACCATCTCGGTGATACTGGATACATTGGGATGGCGCTGCCTGAAAACATCTTTGCATACAGCGTCGCTATTCGGGGAGTCAGGCATACCTATACAAGAATGGCACGATCCGTCAATAGATAAACGCCGTTCTCTGAGCGGGACCGGAAATCACCAGAAGAGCAAGCTAAATTGAGAGATCAGACATTCCATATAAAAACAGCAAGGCTCACGATGAGAACCCTGCTGTTTCGCGGAAGTTTGGGGGAGCACTGTACCGTGTGGAGCTTCTGCAAGAGGCAGTACTAGACGAGTTGACCCACAAGACTCTTCTCGCCGACAAAAACAGCGCCGCCGCTTTGCACCGTTTCCCGCATGAGTCGAATCATCTTCTCTCGGTCGGCCTTCATCAGGGCGATCCAAGCGGCAGGGGCAGCGGTGTCTGGATCGTACTCGGCGCTCCAGTTCGCCATTTCCACCAGGACCGGGATGAGATCGAGCCCTTTTTCCGTCAGGGCATACTCCTCTTTTCGCTTATCTGCAGGAGAGGGCTTTTTCACCAGAAGGCCCTGTTGCTCCAGATGAGCGAGACGGCTGGCCAGAATATTGGTCGCCATCCCTTCTTCTGACGCGATAAATTCCCCATACGTTTTCTTGCCGAAGTAGACGATATCACGGATGATCAACAGCGACCACGGATCGCCAAACGTCTCTAAGGCAAAGTTGACGGGGCAATCCGAGCGCCTGTGGTGTGTATGCTTCATGTGCGACTTCTTCACTTTCCTGGGAAGGCGCAAGCCGCCCAGCAAGACCAGCTTCGATACTCACTCTTCACTCATTCCAAATGTCCTACCTGGTTCCAGTATAGTATAGCATTTTTACTTGTAAATTGCAAGTAATATCCTTAATCCGCAGCCGGAAGAGAAAGAAACTGCTCTGTCCGCTCTGTCTCCTCGTGAATGGAGATGGGGAAAGATAGCGAAGAGCCTCCGGTATCATGAACCTTCAAAAATTACGAGGGGATGTAGGGACGCGATTTATCGCGTCCACCTCGGCACACATTGAACCGTGGCCTGGACGCGATTTATCGCGTCCCTACATGTTGAATCCTGATTAATTTGTTTATAGTCATTACGCAGAAGCCGGAAGAAGTCCAGGGGATGTGAATATGACACAAGCTGTCAGGAATCGTGAGGTATACTGGCTCTGTTAAGAAGACTGGTGTTTTTGCAGAGGAGTAATTAGATGCAGTATGGGTTCATTCTTCCCCACGGGGATATTCACACGCTTGCCGAGCTGGCTCACGAGGCGGAAGAGGCCGGTTGGGATGGCGTCTTTTACTGGGACGGCATCTACATCCAGGAAGCCGGACCGATGTATGATCCGTGGATCGTGTTAGCCGCAGATGGAGGCTTTAGCAAGGTCGGGGAGGTCACCGATCGCAGGCAGCGAGCCGAATTGCTCGATGAGAGCCTGGAGATCCTGACAGGCTTGTGGAGCGGCAAGCCGTTCAGCTTTCAGGGGAAACACTATCACGTTGAGGAAATGACCTTCCTGCCTCCTCCGGTGCAGTCCCCGCGTATCCCCATCTGGGTCGTGGGAGCCTGGCCAAGCCAGAAATCGATGCAGCGCGTACTGCGCTATGATGGACTCCTGCCCACCAAAATTGCGAGCGGGGATGCGCCAGCGGCTATCACGCCAGAGGATATCCAGGCAATGAAAGCCTACATTGAGGAGCATCGCCGCCAGACCACGCCTTTCGATATTGTGCAGGAGGGCGAGACGCCTGGCGAGGACCGCGAGCGGGCCAGGGAAATCGTGCGCCCCTATGCCGAGGCAGGGGCAACCTGGTGGACCGAGAGCCGCTGGTCCTTCCCTCCCATCGAGGAACTGCGGCGGCGCATCCAGCAGGGGCCGCCGCGTCTCGACTAGCTCTTCAGGTCTCTCCACTCTTACTCATTCTGGTGAACAAGGAGCGTTACAGAGGTGTAAGAAAGCTCCTCTCACAACAAGGATCGAATCCTGGCGCTTGCTCAAGCCACACCGCAGCTCGCTGGCTCGTCTGAGGCTGCGGGCCCTTTGAAGTCTTGGCCCACAGCCACTTTGACCAGCAGCACGCCGGCGAGCAGCGCCACCCCAACCACCATCCACCCGGCGTGAAAAATGCCGGCGTGTTGGCTCACCACTCCAAAGAGCAGCGCGAAGAACACAAAGGCGATTGACGAGAGGGCACCCACCCCGGACGCCGCTCCTGCTCGCAGCCGTGAGGAGAGGGAGTCATGCAGCAAGCGAGTAAAGACCATGTTGAGTCCTACTCGTCCTGCGACCATCACCACCTGGGCCAGGATGACGACCACGGCATTTCTCACGACGACCAGCGCCAGGCTCGACCCCACCAGCAGCCCCGCCACCCCCACGATGGTGGCCGGTTTCGCAAGCGTCAGACGGGCTGAAAGCCATGAGCCTATCCCTCCCGCCGAGAGCACGGCCGCATTGGCCAGGCCGTAGAGCCCGACCGGGGCGGCCAGGGCCAGCTGCCATAGCGGCCCAAACTCGAAGATCACCGAGAGGAGGAGCGAGGTGGTCAGTAAAACGGTGACGATGGGCAGGGTTTTCCCTCGCTGGAAGAGAGTCTGAGCGATGGCCCGCAGATGGCGTTTCAAAGAGATGCGCTCATCAGAGTGATGCAGGTGAGGCTCCTGGAAGGTGAGCAGGCTGCCCAGGGAAATGGCCACCAACGGGATGGTGGCAAAGTACGCCAGCCGAGGCGAAAGCAGCGTGGCCACCAGCCCCCCGATGAGCGCGCCGATGATCAAGGCCAGGCTACTCAGCAGCTTCAGCTGGCCCAGACGCTTCTCAAAGGCGTGGCTGTGCCCGGTTAGCTCAAGTAGCGTGTCGTAGACAATGGATTCGTATGTACCCGAAACGAAGGCGACCTCGACGCCGAAGAAGAGGGTACTGACCAGGTAGGTCGGCACATCGTGGCTGAGTCCCCCGAGCAGGGCGTTGAGCATGGAGGCGACGGAGGCCAGCATGAGGATGCCCTTGCGACTCCAGCGATCGGCCATCAGGCCCGAGGTCAGATCCAGCAGCGGAATGAGGCTGCCATAGCAGGCGGCCATCAGGCCAAGGGCGGCCTGATCAAAGCCAAGACTTTTCAAAAACACCTTCTCGATGGGGGCCCAGAGTACCAACCCCTGGGAAAAAGCTGCGATGTAGAGAGGTAGCAGGCGCCGGGTGAGCACCTGCTGAGACGACGACGCGAGAGGCAGATGGGTCGTGAGGGGAAGCTGCATGTCTTCGTTCTCCTTCTCTCGGGAAAGCAATGTTGCTTGCAATTTGCAAGTAACTCTACTATCCTATTCTCAAACCGAGAAGGAAAAGCGGAAACGCTCGCAAGTGGGTCTTGCGGCAGCGTCAAGCCTCCAGTGAAATGAAATCCTGCCAGACCTTGTAGACGCCCTCAAAACCTGGAGGATATGGCTGGCCCGCGGGCCAATCGATCACAGAGTTTCCATAACCAATTATGGCGGTTGGCTCGCTCAAGCAGTTCGACAATCGCATCGACCTCGCCTTTTAAGGCAACGTCCGGTGCTGCCGCAAGGCATTCGAAGATTCCCTGGAGAGTCGTTTCGGGCTGCATCTGTCGGCGCGCCGTGATGTATCCCAGCCTGGCATAGAGTCGCTCGACCGGCTGAACCAACGCCGCATAGTCATCGAACAATCGCTGAGCACTTTTGCCCAGGTGATAGACATCCTGCCGATGATAGTTCTGCACGCGCGCTCGTGGTTTCCAGTAACCCTCCTCATGAAGGATGCGGGCGATCTGTTCTAGCTGAGCGCTCATTCCCCCACTTCCGCGCATCTCCAACAGCAGGAAGACGGTGCCGGGGACGAGTAAAACGTCTTGCTCATGTATCTGAGCAGCAATCAAGGCCAGTTGGCGCTCGATAGCTCGCTTGTGACTTTCCAGGCTGCTGTATCGGCTTGCGATAGCCCCGACCTGGCTCCCGATTTGCCGCAGTGTCTCAGGGGTATACACGCCTGACCGCGTCGATGATCGATATGGTACCCTCTTAACAATTGCGATACTCATGATACTGGCTTCCTTTCTTGATTTAGCATAATTTTTTTCAGAAAGATTTCGTTTGAATAGGAAAAAGA